>JBLNFG010000652.1:0-4258 GCA_050263495.1 Myxococcales bacterium
TCAGAGTGGATAGGAGAAAATGCCCTCTTCAGCAGGGAAAAGCCCGTTAGAAATTCGATACGAACGCCCACACCTCTTTGGGCATCCACGATGTGCCTTGACCAGAGTCGGTCGGCGCTGAGGTGTGGCCACCATCATAAGAACACCAGCGTACTGGAGCTAGTGCGGGACAACCGTTGTAGTTCGTACAGACATGAGTGCCTTTTGCTGCTGTCGGCAAAGTCTCAATAGTGCATCCGTTCCACTTTGCGAACTGGTCGGTCTGAGTCTTCTGAGAGTTGCCCGATTCGCCTAATCCTAGCGAACCAAGGTAGGCTACGGCCTTGCAACTCGTTGGGTTCGCAACTCCGCCGCCAGAGTGCCCGATTACGGCACGAAATACGTTCTTGCTCGTACAAGCAATCGACCACGACATGGCCGCACCCTGGCTGAACCCCTCGAGCATGATCCGGGAGGTATCGATACACAGATCAGCCTCGACCTGTTTGAGGATGTCATCGACGAACGTAACGTCCGTCGATGCATTCCAGTTTCCACTCACCGCGTTTGGTGCGATAAAGATCGTGCTTCCGTTCGAGAGAGGTTCAAGCCCAAAGTACTTCTCTGACTGAATGTTGGTGGAACTCCCGCCATACCCGTGCAGGCCCAAAATGAGCCGATAAGGACGAGTGGCGTCATAGTTCTGCGGCAGCTTCAGGATATAGTTGCGGCTTCCCAGAGTAATCGTTCCACTCTTGAGCGTCGGGGTTTTGCCGCAGCCGGTGCTTGGTTTCGCGTCACTTGTACCCTCGACGCTGGTCGAAGTGGCACCGCCGCTTGAGCCGCCAGTGTTGGTTGTTCCGCCCTTCGACGATGTTCCATTCGTCGAGCTCGTGCCGCCAACGGTCGTCGCGGTCCCACCCTTTGAAGAAGGTCCGCCCTTCGAGCTCGTGCCGCCGACCACGGTCGAGCCAGTTGAGCCGGTGGCACCACCCTTCGATGTGTTTCCGCTTTTCGTGGTCGAGCCTCTACTCGAGATGGCTCCGCCATTGCTTGTCGTCTGCGCGATCGAGGTGGTGCCGCCTTCCGAAGTAGAACCACCCTCCGCATCTGACCCGTCATTGGAGCTGCCGCCTTTGGCTTGGGTGCCACCCACTGTTGCCCCCCGATTTGAAGTAGTACCGCTTACCGATCTCCCACCCAAGCCGCTCTGGCCATTCGTTTGCGTCGCGCCTCCAACGGCCGGGACCACAGCGGTCGTTGAACCGCCGACTCCTGCACCACCTACGCTCTGATTTGGGGAGGCGTCGGAACCGCCTTCCGTCCCGCTACACCCAGCAAGAAAAATGCCTGCACCGAGTACTGAAACAATCTTGGATCCTGCTCGCACGAGGGCCTCCTTAGAAACGCCGAAACTGCCACGAATTTGTAACTTCCAGCACTGCAGTGACCAATGCATGGGACTTCTGTCTCGGAGACGCCCTCGGTCTAGTGGCCCGGTCAACTTCAGCAACTAATGGCTCGCTGCCAACGTCAACCCGACCGTTCTGCTCGTGATTCTTCACTGTAGCGGTTGCGCGGAGCAGGCGTCGAGAGGCCGTAATGCGATGCGTCCTCGCGAGGCGCGGTAGTCAAAAAGGGAGCCGTATGCAACCTGTGGATGATGGAGACCTGTCCTTCGTACAAATCGTGGCGAGACAAGTCGACGCATGAGACCTACCGAGACACGGGCAAGTGCCTAACCCAGCGAAGCGGGGCAGGCGCCGAGCCCGAGTGAACGCATGCAGCTACTCGGCTTTGGTTTTTGGTTAGCACGGCGCGCAAACGGCGTGGTACGGGCGGCGAGTTCTCGTCGTCGAGAGGCAACGCGGTGCGCGCGGCAATTCTTCGTCGTCGAGAGGCAACGTGGCGGGCGCGGAACGTCTACGCGCAGATTGCGTGCGACCTACGACGTGCGCGCAGTGGCTAGGAGCGACTCCTCCTTCTTCCAGATACGCGCACGTTGCGAAGCACCCGAGGATCGAAGCATGGGCTCTATGCGACGCGAACAACATCGTGACGCTCAATCGCACTCGCCCAGGTCGCATCTGCGCTGTCCGAACTGCAACCCGTCGATCCAGCATCTTGTGGTGTCGGGTTTTGCTCCGAACACTCTCGTGCGCGTCGATGGCAGACCGTTTGGCGACGTGACACTACTTGCCGGCGCGCTTGCGCACGCGGATGATGGCAGTGGCGCCAACCACTGGCCCTGCGGGGCTGCCTGTCTGTCGTCGATCCACTACCTGCGCAATGCAGTTGGCTGCGGCCTCACTCATCCCTTGGTACTTCTCTGGTCCGGCGCCCTCTGCGCGTCCGCGTTCACGCACCAAGAAGCGCACTTCCACCTGACCAACGCTCGACTTTAGTCCTCCATGCTCCGCGACGCATTTCGCGTAGCGGTCCAGAGGCACAGCGAGCTTTCGTTTTGCGAGCGGCAGTTCGCCCTCGTCTGCGGCAACGCTGACGAGCTCAGCCGTGAATGCGTCGGCGTTGAGTGCTTCAGCGCCTGGGGCTGGCGCGGCCGTTGCTCCAGCGGCGTTTGGGGGCGTCGGTGCCCCGGGAGGACTCACGGGCGCGGTCGCACTGCTCACTGGAGCAGCTGATTCCGACGTGCCTCGATTCGTGGGCGCGGCTGTTGCGGGCGTGGGTGGCTTTGACAGTCGCTCGGCCTCTTCTCTTGTCAAGCAACGCACGAACAGCCCCTTACCATCCGATAAGCGCCCCCAAGCGCATGCTGGATCGAAAGGATACCTCTGGGACTCCACGGGCGCGCCGAGAGCACTACCGCCGATGAATGATGCGCCCAGCACGAATAAAGGCAGAAAACTGATTACGCGTGTCATGGCATGAAAGACTCGAGTTCTGCTACTACCACACCACCTCTCGAGTGGGTCGCCGATTTCGAGCGCCTCAACGGTGCTGGCTATAGGCTGCGTGTGCCGAAACCAGACATCCTCGTCATCCAGTACGGGTGTCCAGGGTTTCTTTGCGCAAGGAGACCGAAAATCAGTGGGAACCCACGGGGCAATTCCGATCCCCCGCCAAGGCAAGTTCGTGCTAGTCAGCCGAGTAACTTGGTCGACTCAGTCCTTCCGCCGCCTTCGTTGCCAGCCACTGCTGAAGCTGTTCTGACGTTTCTCGAAAGCGTCGGCCGACGCTCGGAGGCTGAGCTCTACCTTCGAGTCTTTCGCGAGCTTCCCCGTGAGAGTTTCGCAATTGTCGCCCCAGAGAGCTCGCTCGTGCGACAAAGCGGGGCGTCAATCGCGGAGCAACTACGTTTCTTGGCGGACATGGGGCTGTTTGCGCCAGTGGTGGTGGGGTTGCTCGATCCTGCACAGGCGACCGTCGCAGCCGATCGTCTGCTCCGTCGCTTACGCGCCGCTGGACTAGATGCTGCTGTTTACGATTTGCCCCAGCCCGATTTGGCGAGCGCAATCAGAGCCGAGCTGCGCAACGGTCAAGTTCCCGTGCTGTGTTTCACCGCACCGGATCCGAGTCTTGAACAACGCTTTGCCGACGTAGGGAAAATTGTGGAACAGCTCGGCTCGCGCAAGCTCGTTTTGTTGCGCCACAAGGGTGCCTTGGGCGCCGGCCTAGACCGCTGTTTGGAGTTGGCACCCGGACATACGCTGCCAATGAGCGGAGACGGGATCTCCGTCGTCAATTTACGCACGGACTTCGAGTTGCTCGAGGCACGACAGCTGCTCGCGGAAGACGACGCGGCACTGCTGCGCGGGATCCACTCGCTTTTGGAATCCAGAAGCGGCGCTTCGCTGTTGACTAGCGTGACCGCTCCCCTCGCACTGCTGCGGGAGCTTTTCACCGTGCGCGGTGCAGGCACTCTCGTCAAGCGTGGGACGGCGATTCTGCGCTCCGAGCGTTACGACCAGCTCGATCGAGGCAAACTACGAACGCTTCTCGAAACCAGTTTTGGCAAACCCTTGGTTCCCGACTTCTTCGAGCATCCGCTTACGGCCGTCTACCATGAACCCGAATTTCGAGGCGCGGCGATCATCGAGCCTTCGAAGGTGGCGCCCGTATTGAGCAAGTTTGCCGTGGATCCAGTGGCACAAGGGGAAGGCATGGGGCGCGACATCTGGCAGGCATTTGCGCGCCAGTATCCGCGCTTCATTTGGCGCGCGCGCACCAATAACCCGATCTGTTCCTGGTATACCTGGCAGTGTGACGGCCTCGTCAGGCGCGGCAAATGGACCGTATACTGGCGCGGAGTGGATGCGGC
>JBLNFG010000653.1:0-3636 GCA_050263495.1 Myxococcales bacterium
TTCATTGAATAAGCCACTTATGGGGCGGTTGTTTGAAGTCAGGGTAGCAGCCGTCTGTGGGTAGTTGGTTCGTAAGCGCAAGCGCTCACGAGCAGATGGTCTCTCGGATTACATTCTTCTCCAGTTTTGCAGATCTCGGACTGTGGTCGCGATTGGCGGGCCAGCGGTCAGCGATCGGAATCTCCAACTCCGAGCTGACCGCTGACTACTGACAACTTGGTTGGTTTGCCGGTTACCTGCGTGTGCGCCTGCACGGGTCACTGTTGACCTCTGTTGAGTCATACGCTCTGTGGATTCATCCACTTCGGTTCTGTCTTTACGCGGTTAGTCTCTTAGGAGTCAATTCTCTGCCCGATTCGGCAGGATATTTCTCAATACTTTCACTGGCTATCAGCAATCAGCGGTCAGGTTTCAGCCAGCGCTATACGGCAGCTGGCAAACGGCGTTCTTCGATCCGGAAGGTGGCCCGAAGGGCCTCATCCAGCTGATCCCTGATACCTGATACCTGATACCTGATCGCTGACGGCCCGTTTGGTTCCGGCTCCGCCGGCTTAGGGAGATCAATATCGCGGGAGCGACAGCTCTTATCGCATTCTGAAGTTATTTGACGATGATTGTGAGAAGCCTTTTAACTCATTCATTGTGAGGAGTGCTGGACGAGTTTGTCCTGCGCATTGGGGCGTAGGACGTTATCTGTCGAGGGGTGTCCATCAACACCTCGCGTAACGGTTGTCTGTGTGTCGCAGTACGCTTCTTGATTGCTTAGAAGCCGCGAAGTCTGGTCTGTCGACGGCGGGGCGAGGGGTGCATTGTGCCGCACGGGTATTGTGGAGGTTGTTATGCAGAGAACGAAGTCATTCGACATGGGAAGTTCGACTCGCAATTCCAATTCGAGGTCCTATAGGAGGGTGCTTTCGGGACTGTGGCTGATGCCACTCGTAATTTCGTCCTGTACGGCTGCTGACAATCAAGAAGCTCGCGACGGGACTGGTGCGGTCGGCACGGTCAAGCAAGCCGTGAGTTCCTCGGAAAAAGCCACCGCATGGAATTCGTCGACCAATCGCACCCCCTACCAGGAAGTCGTGGCTGCACAGCAGCAAGCGAAGCTCGCGTTCAAGCGCCCGCAGAAGACCGTCTGGGTGAAGATGAAGCAGAAGCCCAGCCTTGCGGCGGCCGCTGCATCAAAGGATTGGACGACGCGCGGCAAGCAGGTCCACTCGGTGATGACGTCGACGGCCAGCAGCTCTCAGGCATCCTTGGTCGCGTATCTTGCAGCCGAGAAGATCCAGTACAAGGCCTTCTGGATTGCCAACGCGATCAAGATCAAGGCGGATGAGGACGCGATCGCTGCCATCGCAAAGCGCAGTGATGTCGAGAGGATCGTTCCCGACGGCGGTCTCACCATCGCACCGCCCAAGCGCTCCAGCCTGCAGATTGTTCCTCAAGCCGTTGAATGGAACATCGAAAATGTTCGTGCCCCGGAGGTGTGGAAGGGCTTCGGCGTACGGGGTGAAGGCGTCGTGGTTGCCACCATCGATACCGGCGTCGAATATACCCACGCCGCTCTCGTGAACCAGTACCGCGGCAATAACGCTGATGGGAGCTTCGATCACAACTACAACTGGAATGATCCGGCTCAAATTTGCGGCGACGCCCCATGCGACAACGCCGGCCACGGCACCCATACAATGGGCACGATCTTGGGTGATGACGGCGGCGAGAACCAGATTGGCGTAGCGCCGGGTGCCAGGTGGATCGCGGCTAAGGGCTGTGAAGACTACTATTGCAGCTACGAATCGCTGCTCGGGGCTGGCCAATGGATCGTGGCCCCAACGGATCTGAGCGGACAGAATCCGCGACCTGAGATGCGTCCGCACGTGGTCAGTAACTCGTGGGGCGGTGGCCAAGGCGACGAGTTCTTCCGGGAGATCGTCCAGGCATGGGTTGCCTCAGGCATTGTGCCGGTGTTTGCCAACGGAAACAGCGGGCCGTCGTGCGGTTCAGCCTCTTCTCCCGCCGATTACCCTGAGTCCTATGCGGTGGGTGCCTACAATTCTCGGCTATCGATTGCCGACTTCTCGAGCCGCGGCCCCGCCATAAACGGCGATATGAAACCGAACATCGCCGCACCTGGCGAGGGCGTCCGAAGCTCGGTTCCTGGTGGGTACGATATCTACGACGGCACCTCGATGGCCACCCCACACGTGGCTGGAGCCGTGGCCTTGATGTTATCTAGAGCGCCTGCGTTGGTTGGAGACGTCGCGGGAACCCGGGCCATCTTGAACGAGAGTGCCATCGATACGGACGATACCTCTTGTGGCGGAACACCCGAGTTCAACGCGTCCTTCGGGGAAGGCAGACTCGATGCCTATCGAGCCGTCGAGCTCAGCCCCGGAGGCCCGATTGGAACTTTGGCAGGCGCAATCACCGAAACCAGCGGCCCAGCCTTGCCCGGCGCGAAGGTTGCGCTGCAGGGGCCGTTGGCTCGAAGCACCGTGGCGGGAGTTGACGGAATTTACTCGATCAAGGCGCCCGTCGGATTCTACTCCGTGACGGCGAGTCAGTTCGCGTTCTACTCGCAGACGGTAAACGACGTGGAAGTCGTACAAGACGTGACCACGACCCAGAATTTTGCGTTGGAGCGAGCTCCGAGCTTCGGTGTAACTGGTGTGGTTCGTGATGAAGAGGGTGAGCCCGTTCAGGGCGCTACGGTGACGTTCGCTGGCACCCCGATCAAGCCAGCGCTGACGGATGCTACTGGCGCATTCGCCTTCGAGTCAGTGCCCGCAGGCGAGTATCAATTGACAGTGACTGCCGGTGGATGTCTCGAGCCCTTCGCCGGGCCGCTAGTCGTGGACAGTGACGAGAGCGTGCCGGTTACCATGGACGCACGCGTCGATGGCTACGGCTACACCTGCCGGCTCGTCCCGATGGACTACATCAAGACGGACACGCCGCTCGGGCTACAGGGTGAAGGCGTAACGGCGCCAGTCAAATTGCCGTTCTCGTTCATGATGTATGGGAAGCGATTCGAGAATGCCATCGTTGGCACGGCAGGTTACCTGAGCTTCTCAGGTGCCGCCGCTTACTGGGACAATCTCCCGATCCCCGATCCTTCCGAACCGAACGCAGCAGTGTTCCCGTTCTGGGATGACAACTACATGGACGGGCAGAGCAGCGCCGGAACTGCCGTGGTCGGCACAGCGCCCAACCGCAAGTTCGTGATGGAGTGGCGCAACGTTGCTGTCGATTTCGACCTGAACAAGCGCATTACTTTCGAACTCGTCCTAAGTGAAGCCACCGGCGAGGTACTATTCCAGTACTTGGACAGCGACAGCACGGGTAACAACGCAACCATCGGTATCGAGAACGAGACCGGTACGATTGGTCACCAGTACTCGTACAACAAACCGGCGATCAGCGCTGGAATGGCCATTCAATACGGAATTCCGCACGCCGGTGTCGCTGAGGGCGTCATCACGGACCAAAATGACGGGCTTGCCGTCAAGAATGCCGAAGTCGTTGCGATCGACAGCACCGGACGCACCTTGAAGACAGCCACCGACGACCTCGGTCGGTACGCATTCCAGACCAAAGCCGGAAGCTACGCGTTGACCGTAAACGAGACGAACTACG
>JBLNFG010000654.1:0-3374 GCA_050263495.1 Myxococcales bacterium
GGTAGCAGCGAGCGGTGGTCTGTGACTGATACAGCCGACAGTCAACCGAAACCCGTTTCTGAGCAGGGTTCGGTGAGCAGGGACCTGTATCCCGATACAGTCAGCTGACGGCTGTACCCAGCAAACTGCAAGCCGACAAGCCGTCGCCGACACTGCCCACTGCCTGCCGACGACCAGGGCGCCGATACCGAAACTGCTTCCGGCGCCGAATTCAAGGACATTCCAGCAGATTTAGGTGCGCTCGCCCTGACCCCAAATCCTTTCGCTCTTCCGCTCTTCCTATGCAATCCCAATGAGGGGGGCCTCAGGTTTGGACGCTCTCGAAGGCATCAAATAGCGGAGAGCCCGCCGCACTCTCGGTGCTCTGCGGGCTCTCTGACTTCCGTGTTCGGTTAGCGATGGCCTGTTCGGCTGGAAGAAGCCTCGCTAGTACTTACTTCTTCTGATAGCTCTCTGGCGGCCCAAAGTAGCTCTCGCGTAGCTCGCCGGTACCCGTGTCAACCACCAGCTTTTGAACGACGACGGTTGGATCGACCATCCAGAACTTCACCGTGTGAACGCCCGGGCCAGAGACGGTGTGTTTGGTTGCGGTTCGATTGACGTTATCCGAGGTGTGCCACGCCCATGGATTGTTCAGGTTGATATCGTCACAACCGACGTTGATATCCACGGTCTGAGGTTCGCCGTTGTCCACTGAGACGGCGTAGCGCAACCCATCCCCCACTCCGGAGATGGTCTTCCCACCGGCAGCGCTCCGCCGCACATTGTTTCGCGGTGACAAGTAGGCCCAAACCGTGATCGGTTGAGATGCGGCACCGTTGGCCAAGTACACTTGATACTCCAGATGCGGAGTATTGCCGGTAGCGGCTGGGATCTGCGCTGGCGCGTCCACGGGCATGGGCGTCAAACCCGAACCCGTTCGACAAATGTCGGGGATCCGCAACCAACTAATGGCAGCCCCCGCCGTCGAGGCATCGGGGACGGCCTTGCTGAAGTGCTCAGCCTCAACCGAGACGTAGCCGTTGCTCTCCACGAAACCAGCAAAACCGGCAGGAATTGCCGGCCGCTCCAGCTTGACTGGGACTGTGACAACCACCGCACCTCCGTTGGGCGCTGCGATGGTCACAGTGTCCGCCGTGACGCCAGCGGGCACGACGGCCCAATCAGCAACGGCAAACTCGGCACGCACCTGTTTGTTGGTCTCGTCCAACGTAGTAACGTTCGGCGTCAACTTGACGGTAAGCCATGCGGGCGCCTTGACTTCGAAAGCGACGGACCCTGTGCCACGGTTGAACAGCTCGAGGTATTGCGCTGCCTGAGTCTGATACGGACTAAACGTCGGGAGCGCGCTCGCGGCACCGGTCGTAACAGCCGTGTCCGAGCCCTCCACAGCGACCCCTAATGCGGCTGGCAACGTCGATACATCGAGCCGCTTCACGAGCGGGAACAGCGCATCTTCAATCGCTTCGTCCTTCAGCTCTGGCTGTTGCCAAGGCGCATTCGAGCCGTACCGATCTTGATCGCCGTAGCCAATCTTCGGCTGCGTCTGCCAGCCCGACCACTTTCCGCGCGCAAGCGTGTTGTTGTAGTAGTCCGACATCGCCTTGTCGGAGGCGAGCCGGTCTTCTGCTGCCTTCGCCAAGTCGTTGGTAGCCGCACGCCCTTGAGCCGCATACAAGATATTTTTGAACTGTGCCAGCCGCAGTTCGTACAGGTTAGCGCTCGCGTCCACCTGGTACTCGACTAGTTGGTAATATGCATCGGCTAGCGTTGGAGACTCCGCAAGCAGGGCAGTCTTCACGCTCTCAGTATCGGCGGCCAGCTTGTTCCACTTTGCGACGACCGTCTCGAGTTCGCGATACGCAGTTAGACTAAACGGATTGTCGTCATAATACGTGCGCTGTTCGGGCGGGAGCAAAGTGCCGCTAGCATCTTTAGCAAAATAGGCCTCGTCGCTATTCCGAATCTGCTTACCCACCTCACTCGCGATACTGACCTTTGGATCTGCCGCATTCTTCGCGGTAGCTTCGGCAAGTACCGTCGCAAAATCCTTCGTCGGATCGACGAGCGTGATCTTGCGATTGGTAAGTTCCGGCTTCCGATCGGATTGCAGCTTCTCGTACTCGTGGAGAATGTTGGCGATGTCTTTGGCGTGAGCGCTGCCGAACTGCTGCTCTGCCCACTGCTCTTCCCAGGCACCAAGTTTCTCCGTCGGCCAGCGCTCGGGGTTCCAAGCGTAATCCAGGAAGAACTGGAGCGGCATCTCCTCGTTCTTCATGTCCCCCACGTTGACCACCCACAGCCGATCCACCTTGTATTTGTAGACGAGATTCAGTTGCTCCCAGATATTGGGCAGCAGGTTGGTGTCAATCCACTTATAGTTGCGACCCGCGCCCACGTAATCGAAGTGGTAATAGATGCCGTAACCGCCGCCACGCTCGGGCTCGGCCGCATCCTGGAGCTTGCGCATGTTGCCCCAGTTGTCGTCACACCAGATGACCGTGACGTCGTCGCCCTTGGGCCGCATCCCCTTGTCCCAGTAGGTCTGAACCTCCTTGTACAGCAGCCAGACCTGGGGCGTGGAGGTAATCGGTTTGTTGGTAACCTCGGTGATGATCTGACGCTGAGCGTCGAGGACCTGCGATAAGACGTCAATCTTGCCGGTTTCATCTGCGGCGACATCGCCGGTGCCGCGCATGGCGAGCGTTACCACGCCGTCAAAACCAATATCGGTCATGCGCTGGATCCCTTCCCTCCAGTATTTCTTGAGGGATTCGGGGTTCCTAGTCCAGGCCCACTCACCATTGCCGCCCCACGGATCCGTCCCTTGATGCGTGACGTTGCCGGACGAGTCTCGGGTGGTTGCGTCGACGCGAATCTTCCATTCCTCGATGCCGCGCATCATTGGGGCTTCATGCGAGGTGCCCACCACGATGCCGTAATCCCTGGCCGTCGGGAGGTTCTCTGGATCGTCATCGGCAAACTGCCGGCCCCACACTGCCGGCCACACGTAGTTGGCCTTCATGCGCAACGCGACCTCGAACACCTTCTCCCAGTATTCATGGGTAAGGCCACCGGGATACGAGATGTTTGTAGTCGAGCACTTGCCCGTGCTGTCGCAAGTGGGCTTGGGCACAACGGCTTTGCCCGGCCCAAACTTCTTCGTCGCCCACCTACCCGTGGTCGGATTCTCATCGTTGATAAAGAACCCGCGGAACTTGACTGCCGGTTCACCCTGCGAGTGCGGTCCAGGCAACACGTAGAGAGCGCTTTGGCGGCGCGGAGGGATGTCGTCCCACCAATACCAAGGCGATACCCCGATTTGTTTGGAGAGTTCGTACGCACCAAAGATGGTTCCACGTTGATCGCTGCCC
>JBLNFG010000655.1:0-4426 GCA_050263495.1 Myxococcales bacterium
TGACGGCCGAGCGAGAGCGTCGCCTCACTCATGGCTCCGCGCGCCACGCGTGTGGACACAACCGCCGCCAGACAGCCCGCAAAAACGACGTAACTCACCACGCGCATGACCGCGAGGCTGCGTCTCCCTTCCTTCACGAGCACCCGCATCGTGACGGCTTGTAAGCTTTTCATCAACATGGTTTCACCTCGGTACATCGCTCTGAATTCACTTAAAGAAGCCCGCCACGTAATCAATGACGCCGTCGATCTCACCCGATTTTGGCTTCTCGTTACAAAGGAGCGTCGTGCGTGAGTGCAACGAGATCTCTAGGCCATTGCCCATCGAAGCCTGACCTTGAGCCCCGACGGAAGAGCTGTTCGGCATGCCGAGTCCGTTATCCTTCGACGCCTGGGAGAATGCACTTTGGGCTCGTGCTTCCTTGATCTCTGAGTCCTTTGCCATGGTTTGGCTATCACCGGCTTGAGTGGTGGGCGCACCGATTAGCTTCGCGTCTTCCGGGGAGATCAACGATGCCCCAGAGTTGTCGTCGCAACCACTATCAGCGTAGGCAAATGCCGCGGCCCGAGCAGCCCGTTGTACCTGCAATTCTCGACCGAAGACCTTTCCGAAGTAGAGAACCAAGAGCAGAAAAAGGACCAGACTCGCGATCACTATCAGCGCTTCCGCGAGCACGGCACCGCGCTCTTGTTCCCGCCGAGCTGCGGTCACCGAGTGGGCAATCGCGCCTGAACTGGACGCACTATTCACGATTTTCGGCTGCGCCTTGTCAGGGATGCCGACCACGGCCTGAGCGCCTTCGCCAATGCCAGTAATGAGAGAGCGCGTTTCCATCAATGCACCAGAAGGGTTTTGGCACCGAGAAGGTTCTTGACTGGTCCGGCATTGCTGCCGGTCTTCTGAAGCTCGGACTGAATCGCCTTGGTTGCTGATTCGATATATTGCTTTACTAACGCTCCTTCAGGGTCAACCGAAACGAGTCGTGCACGCCAAGCGAAGTTCCACATGGCTTCCTCCTTGCCGTTACAGTCACTGTCCCAATTCCCGATGCAATCGTAGTAGATCTCCGACTCAGCAAAGGCCACGTCCACCGCCGTCGCGTCAGGTTTGGTTGCCACCGTTTCCCCGAATCCTCCCGCGTTCACGCCGCGAGCAGCGTGCAGAGCTTTCGTTGGCTCGAGGACAGCGACGGCAATCACGTGCGAACTTGGGTCACCATTCTGCCAGTTCTCCAGGTTCAATGTCGGCGGACTGGCGAGACCAACGGCGTCGTTTGCCGCCTCACTGATCGCCCCAACCGCGGCTTCCTTCGCAGCGTCGACCCCTTCGGTGAGCGGCTTGGTGCAGAGCGATAGTTTCAGTTCCTCGTCAGTGCTCAGAGGGTCTTTGGAGACGTCGCGGTCCTCCCAACCAAGCTGCTTCATGCAGTCCTTAGAGATTTGCTCCATGGCCTTATCCAGATCAGGTGTGTCAGGTGGAGGCACGTTCACGCCCAGCTCGCAGAAGTAGAGCGCCGTAACCTTGTTGCCAGTGAGTTCCCCAAGCGGTCCACTCAGGAAGTTCAATGCATTGTCCGGCAGCCCTGGCACGAGTTGAGAGAGAAACCAATTGAAGAGTTTGACCACCGCTTGCCCTGCCTTTTTGCACGGAAGATCGCCCAGCGGGTCCTCGCGCAACTGGCCCTTTTCCCCCGGAATACTGACGGTGATGTTTGGCGCTTCAGCATACGGCGAAGCCACCGTCATACTCTTGACGGTCGGGGCATACTGCTTCGCGATGTAATTACCCGTGCCTTTTGCGAACGCCGGGATGGTCGTTTGCACACTATTAGCCGCGAGATTGAGTCCTTCTAGCGCCATGTTGATCGGCTCGCGGGTGGCCGTGATGGCAGACTGAATCGTCCCGACCACGCCCAGGAGTGTCGCACCAACGGGGATGAAGATAATCGACGCAAAACACGCAGCCGCAGCAATCAAGACGCCCAGCTGCATGAGCTTGAGCACAATGCGCACCGCCAAAACGAATGACATGAGCAAATTGAAGAGCACGATCGTGTTCATCCCTCGTGCCATCATCACGGCGCTGCTGTAAGCCCCGCTGTCGGCGGCGTCTTGCGCACGCTCTCGGAATGCCGTGATGTCGCCAACACCAATCATGGTCCAGAGAACACCAACCAGCAGAATGCAGGCAAGTAGCCCGAAAACTAGGATCGCGCCGCGATCATTCGCGTGCAGCTGCCGGATTGAACTTGGTGTTGTCTGCATCATGACTATGTCCGAGAAGGCTGGGAGGGCATTTGGAGTTCGGCTCAGGGATTTCGACCCGATATCCAGCACCTCAGGGCGGTGGCGTCCCACTTTCTGGTTCGGCGGGTTTGAAGTCGTAGCGCGCGCCCTGATAGGGAAAAGACGCTTCGGTAATGATCGGGAACGTCCAACCTGCGTCGTCTGAGTGCTTACACATGACGTAATCTGCCGGAGGCAACATGCAGCGAAACTGGGTGGTTAGTCGCACGTTTACCATGCGCGTGGGCGCTACCTCGAAGACGCTACCAGTTGGCGTAAAGTCGAGCTGTTCATCGTTGCTCTTTGATCCGAGCGACTTGGGTAGCTTCAAGGAAATGCTCGATATCCAGCCCGCCGCAATCGCTGGTGCAAGCGATGCAAATGCAGCGATCGAGACTTGCGATTTCGTATCATCGCTCACCTGATGTAAGACTTTTCCGTCCGCTTCTGGCTCGGCAATGATGACGGCCGCTGCGCGTGCGGCCGCCGCTGCAGCGTGGTCACACTGAATGCGTGTGGTAAGGATGCGACCGAACTGCCAGATACACATGAACAGGAAAAGCATGGGCAAGAATGCGATCAGGAATTCGACGTAACTTGCGCCACGAGTGTCTGTCAGTAGTTCACGCCAACTGGCAGTTGAAACACCGCGCGAGGGCGGCGTTGCTAGGCAGGGAGATAGCGACTGGCGGGAGTCCATGTTCGTCCGTTTCGAGCTCCCATCACTCTGGGGTTCGCGGCGTTTGGCCGAGTCAATGAGCACTTCGAGGCGTCGTGATATCTGTTAATGGACGCATGGCAGCCACTGCAATGCGCGTTCCACAGTCGTGCTCACAAGCGGATTGGGCGGCGTGGTTTGGCTCGAACGACCGGCGCCAGCTTCTTGACCCGTGTGAGCTTCTGATCGAAGAGCACGATGTCGTCCGTTGCGGCGACGGATAGTTCTGCGCTGGGGTTCTGGGGGCGCAGATCTTCGTCAGCCGTTGCCACGGAGACGCGAAACGGTTCCCCAGGCGTGACCTTGACCGTAAAGTGCGCTGCTCCTGACGCGTCCGTTCGAGCTACTTCTTCGTCGAGAAAGTATACCGGAAGGCCTGGCCCTCCATCCATGCGCACCGCAACGACGGCCGTGCGTCGAAGCGGTACACAGGTCGCCGTGTAGACGAATGCCTTGGTCTTATCTGCAGTTTGATGCAGCGAAACGAGCAGAGGCTGGGGCGGCGACTGGTAATCTTTGGGACAGTTGACGGCAAACGATCGCCGCTCGCCTTCGTGCCCGAGCAGGCGCACCGAGGCCTCGCCCTTGGCATTGGTGGTCGCTAGTTGAGCGGCGGCCGTACCAATGGAAACTCCTTCGATGGGGCTCGCGTCATCGGAAGTGACGCGGATGTCGAAATCGAAAGCATGGAGCGGCGGCTCACCGAAGAAATTCGAACAGCCGAGCGAGGCAAGCAGCACGGCAAGGGTCGAAGGGAGGGTCGAGCGAGGGAGGCACATTGGGACTTCGCTGCACGACTGCAAGTGTCGGGCCCACTTCGATTCACTAAGAATTTGGCGGGGAAGGGCCGCCATCCGCGCTGGACGAAGTAGCGCGATTCCGTTGAAACGATGGGTCCTGCGGACCCGCCGCTACGCTGCGAATCGACCTACTAGCCTCGTTTCTTTGGGCCCCGCCCAAACCCCAATTCGCTCCGTGAATTGCTAGTAACCGCACAGCTACTGGGCGAGCTTCAACGTTCGGGGCGGCGTTATCGCTTGCGCGTGTGGCCGTGGAATGCCCAACCAACACCGTCGTCTAGCCCGAGCACCTCGTACGCGTGCGCGTGCGGCCGGTACGCTCGTGCAAGCGGTGCTCCGTCGGGAGCTCGAACCACCTCCTCATACGCGTGCGCGTGCGGCCGGTACGCAGCGAAACTGATGGCAACAGGCCCAGCCTACGGGGCGCGGTCCTGCTTCATCGACGAGAAGCCATCCTAATCGAATCTGCCCTTTCCGAGGCACTCGTTTGCGCGAGCGCACCACGCCCTAGTAGCGCGATTCCGTTGAAACGATGGGTCCTGCGGACCCGCCGTTGCGCGGCGCATCGCGCTACTGGCCTCATTTCTTTGGGCTGCGCCCAGAGGCATCCCCTCATTTTGATT
>JBLNFG010000656.1:0-4646 GCA_050263495.1 Myxococcales bacterium
GTCAACGCCGGCGAAGTCGGACGGCGCGGCCTCGACCAAGAAGCGCCCAGCGGTGAGCAAGGACGCGCATCGTCGTCCTTCGGAGTGGTTCAAACTCAAGTCCAGGGTCGTCGCAAAAATGCCAGCGGGCAGCGAGGTGGCACTCATCGAGTTGAGCCCCGATGCGACGAAGACCATTCGAAAGCAAGTACTTCAGCAGAAGCGCGGCAAGCAGACCGGCATCGCCGAAGGTGAGGTTCTGACCTTCCTATTCGCGGTGGTGCCAGACGGTAACCGAACCTGGATAGTCATGGCGGTCGATGACAAGACTCTTGCAGAGCGAGCTCAAGCGCTGGTGGCGACCAGCACGGCGGCGCGACTCTCGACGCGGGCCGACCTCGCGCCGATGCGCGGACAGAGTGCGTACCAAGCTGGATTTGCCACCCTTCAGTTGGCAAAGGGTTGGCTTGGGCTCGCAATGGCCCAGAAGGGCAAGCAGATGAAAGACGTCGAGTCGTTGCTTGCCACTCTGCCTCACCAAGGCACAACGCCCGTTTTCTATCGGGTGATTGCTAGTGGCGACGAAAAGCAACACAGCCTCGAAATCTCCACCAGCGTTCCGCGAGCCGTGTTCGACGATGTCGCAGCTGCAGTTCCCGCGTTCATGATGCTGTTCCCGTGAAGGCGCGCCCTACCGGTGAGGTTACTGGCTGGTTAGCCTGTCGAGCGGTTTTTTGTGTTTGGGTCGTCGCGAATACGGTCATTTGCGCAAGAAATTGGTTCGCCGTGCTTCGACTGGTGTAACGACAACACCTACATGACGCACTTGGCTCGTCCCCTTCTTACTAGTATCGGGTGCCTAGCCTGCATCGCGTCAACCAGCCGCACTGCTTCGGCTTGGGTCGAGACCTCGGTCACTTCGGATTCCGTCGCCATCGACGTGGACAAGAGTGGACAGGCGACTGTTTCGCACGAGCTCTGGATGAAGATCCGAGGAGGTCCGTTCAAAGGGACGTCGCTCGAAGGAGTCGACTCGGATGCTGAGCCACTGCCAGGTGCCGTTGTAGAGAAGATTGGCGACAACGCTCGATCAGAGCACGAAAAGCCACTCCTTCTCTCTCGCGGTGACGACGACACGCTGTACATCGAGGTGGACGACAGCAAAGGTTTGCGCGCGGGTACCTACGCTTTTCGAGTCCGATATCGGACCAACCTGCGCCAGAATTCGCGCATTTCTCAGCGTGGCTCGTGGGTTGAATTGGGATGGGTTGGTCCGAGGTACCCTGCGGGACTCGACGTTGCCAAGGTCACCTTTCGGATTCCGTACACATCGTTAGCACCGAGGCTCCCAGAGGTGGAGCCCGGAATAGCGGAGCTGGCGCAAGGTGAGTTGCCCGCTGCAGCGATTCTGAGCACCTTGCGCAGAGGTGCTGGCGTCGACGAGCTCGAACTGGTTCGTCCTCACGTCGCCAAAGGCGAACCTGTGCTCTGGAGAGTCTGGGCCGCTCCTGCCACCTTTCCTTGGCTCACGGATCCCAAGCAGCAGAAGCCTGTTGCGATTGCTGGCTATACTTCTTCGCCCAGGGCGCCGCTTGGCAAAGGCGTGCCCACGGCCCTGGCAGCAATCCTTGCCGTTGTCGTGGCGACGATCGTTACGCTGAAGGATAAGGAAGCGACGCGCGCCGCAGCCCAGCAAGGGTGTGTTTCGCGGCCGCTTATCCCGGTTGGCCCGCTCCTGCGTGCGGTTTCGGCGGGACTTCTCATCAGCTTGGCAGTCCTGCTGGCGATCCGATTTGACGCTCCAAGCTGCGGCGCGATGGCGCTTTTGCTCGGGCTCCTCTGCATGACCTATCGTTCAGCGAAAAGGCCCAGAGCATTGCGGGCGCCTGGGCGGTGGCTGCCCCTTCGGACACAGGAAGCGTTGTCCGAGAATGGTACCGCAAGCGAGAAGTCGTTCTTGGACGCCTCGACGCGGTACGGCAAACTGATGCTCGGCGCGTGGAGCGGATCCATGATTGCCCTCGCGACGCTCGCGTTTCGCGGCCAGCCGTACCTTGCGATGCTGTGCCTAGTTGCGACCGTCATTCCCTGGCCGTTGCTGCTGACTGGTAACACGGCAGAACTGCCCAATCACCAGTTCAGTCTCGCCATGAACCGGTTGCGCCAGAGCTTTCGTTACCTACAGCAAGATCGACGACTACGCGTGCACACGGTCGCGCGGTTCCCGATTGGTGATTCCGTGCCGGACGAGATTCGGCTTCGCATCTCCGCGAGTCCCATGCCCAAGGGGCTGCTCGGGCTCGAACTCGCGCTCGGACCCGGAGCACCGAACCAACATTGCGACAGCCTGCTGATACGAGTTCTCGACGACAGCGAGCCACACCGGCGCTACATCCGTCGGTTCCGCTTCTCGCGTGGGCGCTCCGCAGACGAACGGGTGGCTATCTACGCGCCGTCGCTTGCGTCGCTTCCACGCATTCGACAGCTCGTGAATGAACTATTGTTCGAGCAATCCGTTGGTAACCCGAATCAGGAATCCTCGCGACCTACTACGTCGAGCAATCTCGCGAGGTCCTCAGAGAGCGGCTCGCATACGTCGAAGCCCTCTACGTCATCGCAGCCAGGCCAGGCAACTCGAGCGGCGTGAAGCGCGTGCCGCAAGTGCTCGAGGTGCAGATCGCGGCGGGCGCCGTACAGTTCGTCATTCACTAGCGGCCAACCAGCGAAAGCGAAATGGGCGCGAATTTGGTGTCGAAATGCGGCGCCCACCGTGACTTCCACGTACGTGGTCTCCTCAAATTCGCTCACCACTCGGAAGCGCGTCGTATGCCGACTGGAATCCGCGCTACCGTCGTGTTCCAGAGCTGCGCAGCCTTGACGCCCCCGCGTCGGACCTTGCCAGGGGCTTTCCGGAATTAGTTCTAGCCGTTCAGCTAGCTCGACGCGTCTGCGATGGCGTCGGTCTGCTCTGAGCTTGCCCACAATGGTGCCCGACCGCGGCAACTGTGTTGCCTGGACGAGCGCTAAGTAAGATTTGGTCCAGAGTCCCCGCTTAAGCGCTCGCGTCGCCGCATCGAACGCAGTGCGGGAGCGAGCGGCCACGACCAAGCCCGACGTACCATTGTCGAGCCGATGTAACAGCCCTGGCTCGAGGGGATGATGTCCGACATGAGCTAGCTCCGGGTAGCGAGCGACCAGCGCGTTGGCTAACGTATTGAGCTCCAGTCCGTTAGTCGGTGCAGTGGGTTGCAGGGCGGGCTTGCTGACCACCACCCAGTCGCGAGACTCGTAGCGCACGGCGAGTTCGAGCTCGAAATCCTCGACGGCTCGCCTTTCTGGATCGAGCAAAATCAGAAACTCGTCTCCACCTCGGACGAGTTCCGCTTTTCCAACGACTCTACCGCGGCAAGTAACACGACCGCGCTCGCACAGATTCTGCATCGTGCGACGCGACAGACTTCCGGACATGTCCGAGAGCGCACGGTCCGCGCGCTTTCCCGCGTGTTCCTGCGTAATTAGGACAACAAGTTGGTTCGGCTGACGGTCGCTCAAAACAGCCCTTGGATCCCAGCGCTCATTGTGGCGGTCTGCTTAACCCCGGCATTCGTATGCGAGGGAATCGCCGAGACGTAGGGCCAGATCTGGCGCATGGATACGTCTGACTCCCGCGCCGTCCAATGGCGCGTCAAATACCAGCCCACCCCGGCGCCAACGACGGCACCGCCGCCGACCAGCCCGAGCCAAGCACGTTTGCCATTGGCTGTTACGAGGTCCAAATCGTCCTTGAACACCAAGAATGGACTACCTAGTGCGGCTCCGGTGAGCGCTCCAATGCCCATCGAAAGGTCTATGAATAGTACTCGTGACGAGCTGAGCGCGATCTGAGTTGCAGCCGCCCCGCCCAAAATCACCCCGATCCCCGCCCCGTAGCCCATGCCGCGGTATGGGATTTCGTCAGTCGTGCCACGGTACATCATGTCGACCAAACCACCCAGGAGCAAGCCACCAGCCCCACTCGAGTGGGTCAACACCGCTCCGCCTTGCGTGAGTTCGCTGCTGTAGGTTAGGGCAGACGAGGCCATCAGCAGTCCGGTCGTCGCTCCGAGCAGACCGTAAACGTAACGACGGTCCTCGTCTGAGGGCTTACGCTCGTACGAACGCGCAAGCAACAAGCCGCTGGCAGTGGGCCAGAGCATGCCGGCGTTCAAATACCAGGCCTCGCCCACACTCAGATCCCACTCTTCCGCTGCGACCAGGGCTGCCCCCAAACCGATCGCGGACCCCAACAAAATGAGTGGGTAGGTGAGTCTCGGATCATCCGAGCCACCTGCTCGCTGAAGGGAGTAGCCCATGGCTCCGCCCCACACGGCGCTCGTGAGCGCTAACACGCCTTTGCCTTGGGAATGTGGCGGGCTCACTGGCGCGACCGGACTGTGGCCAGTGGCATCGTTGCGTTTAGTCGTAGGTGCACTCTTAGGACCGAGCAACTCGGACACCATGACCACGACCCGAAAATCGAGATCCTTCTCGCTAACCTCCTGCGTCGACAGCTGCATGACCGTCGCGCCGGCTTTGGCCGAAACGATACGCAGCAACAGCGCACCGCCGCGCACGACGAGCCGTGGCGCTAACACCAACGACTGCTTTGCCAGCGACTGCACCGCGCG
>JBLNFG010000657.1:0-10244 GCA_050263495.1 Myxococcales bacterium
GGCCGACGTGCGGGTGCTTTCGGGATCCTGCGAACGCCTGTCCCAACCGCGTTTCGAGCACGTCGTTGTGTGTGGTACCGAACGGCCCTGGGGTGCTGACTTCGTTTTGCCAAGTACAACGACAGAGGATCTCGTTCTGGCTTTGAGTCACACTCCAGATAACGTCTACGCATTGAGCGGGCGAGCTCACGCGATATTCAGCGGGCACCTTCACGGTGGGCAATGGCGCATTCCCGGAGTGGGTGCACTGATCGTACCCTCGAAGTACGGGCGACTGTTCGATCGCGGTCACTTCGTCGTCGATGGCACCCATCTATTCGTCTCGGCGGGTCTCGGCGCCGATGCACCGCCCGTGCGTGTGTACTGTCCACCAGAATTGCTCGTCGTGGACTTCGTGGGGCACGAGTCGCAAGGCGACGCCCTGGCACGTGGCGCGAGCGAAGCGCACGGACTCGTGAATTAGATCGACTGCCGTTACGTGCCCGGTGAGACAGTGGGGTTTCCGCGCCGCACGTGGCCTGACCGAATCCCCTATCTCTCTCGACCCACGAGTCTGAGCATGCGATTTTTGGTGCGCTCACCGATGACTTCGTCCGGTGCAGGGAGTCAATAGTTCAAAAGGAGATCACGTAATGGCTACAGGTAAGCGTAACTTCCACGATTTCTGTTGGGTAAACGTGATGACGCCGCAACTCGACGCTGCAGCGAGTTTCTTCGAGCGGGTATTGGGATGGACCTATGGAGAACTGATCCCTGGAGGCCACATCATACAGGTAGATGGGCGTGCGGCGGGTGCGTTGATGGATCTTGCGCAATGCCCACCGGGCATCCCTCCGGTCATCGGCGTCATGATTAAGGTGGAGAATGCGGATGCAACGGTCGCACGCGTCAATGCGCTTGGCGGAAGCGCCGAACCCGTCATGGATGTGATGGGTAATGGTCGAATGGCCTCTTGCACCGATCCGACCGGCGCCATCTTCAACATTTGGCAGCCGCTCACCAAGGACGGCGCGGAGTGTGATCCCTGCGCGCACGGTGCCCCGACCTGGTTCGAACTGCTGACGACGGATCCCGAGAGCGCGGGGAGGTTCTATACCGAGCTCTTTGGCTGGACGGCGGTGGCAGAGCAGCCGGCACCAGGAATGACCTATACGGTCTTTCACCTCGGCGGTGCGCCGATTGCCGGGGCAATGCGTTTCATGCCCAACATGCTGGGTAAGGTTCCACCACACTGGGGCACCTATTTCAGCGTGCGCGGGGCCGACAAGACGGTGGAGTTGGCGCAGCAATCCAATGCCGAACTGTGCTTTGGACCACACGACATCCCGAACGTGGGTCGATTTGCTTTGCTGAAGTCACCTCAAGGTGTGTCTTTCCACGTCCTACAACACGCGCCTAGCTGAAGGGCACTGGGCGGCGTCGGGGTGACACGCTTGCGCCGACTCTCGGTGCGTCCCAGGATTTGGGGACGTGCACCCCTTCGAACCCTTTGATGCCCACCGCTACGAACATCGCGTCGCTGTTCGAGAACTTGCGCGCAGTCCGGAACAGCGCTTCGACCGCTTGGCGTTCGCGCTCAAGGCAGTGCGCCTATTACGCATCCCGAACATCCACTTAGCGGTATTTCCAAGCCATCGTCTCACGCTCAACTCGGGACGCGAGCTCGACGCTGTTCCCGGTACGCGCTGGGTCATGGTGGGGGTTCCATCCGACGCGAGTGCGCGCAGCATCGTCACCGCGCTGACAGAACTCATGCGCGCGGAGGACGATTCAGAGGGATTGCAGGCTGCGTGGGCAGCTGCAGAACTCATGGAGCGGGCTCACTGACGGCCAGCGAATTCTCGTTTGCTTCTTTTGGTTTGTGCGGCGCGCAAACGGCCAATGCTCGCCGCATCTACACGAACATACTCGTCGCGCAAACGGCGGATGCACGTTGCATTTCCCGTCGTGCAAACGGCCAACGCACGTCGCACCGGGCGTGCGTTGACGGCGCGCGTTCATAGCTTTTCGAGGATCAGCTGATATCCGCGGAACACCTCGCGGTACTGGCCCGACACGAAACGCAGGAAGGCGTCGATACCTGGCCGAGGATCGTTCTCGGCGGCGAGTTCGGGCGGGTACGACGCGCCAATGCCGTAGTCGTCAAAGATGACGATCGCGCCGGGCACTAGGAGTGGCCATACGCCAAGAGCGTCTTCGAGGGCGTGGATTGGGTGGTGCGAGCCATCAATGTACGCGATGTCGAACTTGGACCCGTCGAGTAGCGGAAGTACCTGGCGAGAGTAACCCTTCAGCTTCGTCACCTTGAAGGCTTGACCGGTGAGAGACAGATTATGATCAAAGTTTCTTTCCGCCTGCGGTTGCCCCGGTGAGTCGAAGGGATCGATGCAGATGAGTCGACTCTCGGCATGCATGAGCACGTGTTCCAGCAGCCAGCAGGCGCTCATCCCCTCGAACGAGCCAATCTCCAAGGCGCGCAATCCGGGGCGCCCTGCGCGATCGGCGAAGACGCGCTGCCAGTGCGGAACATTGGCAAAAAACCAATCTTGGGTAATCCGAAAACGCTCATGCTGGAGCGGCTCGAAGAGACCCGTGCGCCCTAGGAGACGCCCCGTTGCAGCGCGGGCCGTGCCGAGCTCCGCCTTTTGGGCGAAGTGACGAAGCAACTCGAAGGTGACACGCTTCATGAGCGCCGAGGGCACCTGAAGTTCAGGATCGTGACGCGCGAGCTGTTCGAGCTGGTCGATGCGCTGCTCCAAAGTGTCGATGAGTGCACTCAGCTCTTGCGCGACGTCCTGGCCGCGTAAGAGGCGCTCCTCGGCAAGTAGGTAATGGGTGAGAGTATCGCCCCCAAAGAGTGCCGAGGGATCGAGAGAAAGCGATGATGAGACTGGCGAATCGTTCATGGTGAAACTCTTGTCTAATACCTGAGGGGTTCTCCCGGCGCGGTTACGATGCTTGACGCGCGTCGAGTGACGTGGGGGTCGCCTTCAGCAGCGGCAACGAAGGCGCGCAGGTGGTCGAGCATGGCCAGCGCGAGGCGCTCGATGGTGCTGCGTCGATGCAGGTTCTCGCTGTAGTTGAGCAGAAGCGTAAGCTCGCCGTTCAAGATCCCCACTTGGCACTGGAGCACGAAATCACGCTCGTTTTCATTTGCCTCAAGCGCACGTGGTACGGACGGTAAGATCCGCAAGAGAGATGCGGCATCCTGCCCAGATTCGAACTGGCCGATGTAGTTGAAGATGAGCTCTCGTTTGGGAATAGCGGCGAGCCTACCGACGAGCGCATCATCGTTACTGAGCCAGCGCAGGGCCGCGAAGTTGCGCCCGAGACGATGGAACGGCTCGAGCTGCGCGTGCACCTGGGCGAGCTGTTCACCCGGGGAGCCCTGGTTCGGCAGTTGGAGATCAAGGGGAATTCCGTGGGCAAACAGCCCGACGGTGCGGCCCAGATCCATGTCTTCGCCGGGCGCTTCACGCCCATGGACGATGACGTCGAGCAGCGCGTGATCGTGCTGCGTCCAGTCGCGAATCGCGACGGCGAACGCGCCGAGCAAACCATCCAGGATCGATGCTCCGAAGTGCCGAGGGATCACCCGCAGGAAGGCGCTAGTTTCCTCGGTGGTCATTGCGGCCTTCACGATCCTCGCCGAATGGATGGTGTTCGAGCCGCTGCCCTCATAGTCCCGGGGAAGCGGGCTGCTCTGCCAATGCTGCTCGTTCCAGTAACGACGCTCGTTCGCCGTCAGACTGCCGCGGGCGAAGTCGCGAAGGCGCCGCACCCAATCCGCATAGCGATCGCTCCGCGCCGGAAGGCGAATCGCGTCACCGTGTTCGAGTTGCTGGCAGGCGAGTGCGATGTCGGCGACGAGAACCTGTTGCGAGTAGACGTCGCTCACGAGGTGGTGAATCACCGTCAGAAGCCGCGCTGGCGCGCCAGGACCGAGATCAAAGTACGTCACGTTGAGGAGCGGACCTCGTTCCAGATCGAGCGAGGCTTGGCTCTCGGCGATTTGGGCCTCGATGGCTTCCGACTGTTGCTTGGGAGGCAGATCGGCGAGTGAAACGACGGTACACGGCACACCTTCCTGTTGCGTCGTAATCCGTTGCATCCATTCGCCACCGCTGCGCGCAAAGCGTGCTCGAAGGAGCTCGTGGTGCGCGATGACGGCGACCACCGCGGCCTGCAAGTTCGCAGCTGGGATCGGACGAGTCACTTCCCAGAGCGCGGCCATGTTCCAATGGTGTGGATTGTCCAGATTACGAGCAAAGAACCAGTGCTGATTCGGGCCGAGCGGCACGAGGTCGGCAGTGGACGAGGGCTGCGTCTCTGGAGCCGGCTCTGAGGATTCCGTCGAGATCGGCTCGGTAGGTGCAGTAACGGACGGCTGTACCGTTCCTTGTGCACGAGCGGCGAGACGACGGTGCAGATCCCGCGCAAGTTCGAGCACCGTACTACCGCGCAGGAGTTCCACGACGGGGATGCTCGTCTCGAGCTCGGTCATGATCCGATTCTTGAGTTCGACGGCCAACAGGGAGTCGAGGCCGAGCTGAGTGAGCGTTCGCTCGGGCTCCACCTGCGCGAGCTGCAGTCGCATGACCCGCGAGAGCAAGGATTGCAGGGCCGTTAGTGCACGCTCCTGCTGTGCCTCGAGCTCCGGCACCTCGAAGATGTGCCGCGCCGCGTTGACCTCCTCCACGGAAGAGATCGCAGCCTCGGGAACCTGAGCACCGATCGCCTCGATGAAGCGCACGTCGCTCGCGCCCGAGAAGTTGTCGTCGCGGAAGGCTTTGGGATCACTGACCCAAAGAACGGTGTGCTGCGCCGTGTTGCAGCCCAGGAGCGCGCCCAACGCCTGCAATCCAAGCTCAATCGCGAAGGGCGTCATGCCCCGGTGCTCGAAGTAGTTGCCCAGCAACGTGGCCATGCCGGCTTCCGCCCAAGGTCCGTAGTTGATGCTCAAGGCGGGCAAACCACGCTGTCGGCGCGACTGTGCGAGGGCGTCGAGTACTGCATTGGCTGCGGCGTAGTCGCTCTGCCCCGCAGTGAACCCGAACGCCGCCACCGACGAGAAGAGCACGAAATGGTCGAGCGTGTCGCCGAGGTATCGATCGAGTAGTAGCGCGCCGGTGACCTTGGGCCGCGCCGTGCGCGCGTAGTCGTCCTGGGTCATCTGCGAGAGAAGGCGCGGCTCACTTAGGCCGGCGGCGTGCACCACGCCGCGGATCGGCGGTAGCACGCATCTGCGATGTTGTTCGAGGAAGCCGGCGAGTGCCACTTCGTCCGCCACGTCGATGGAAGCCACCTCGACCGAGACACCCTGGGACTCGAGCTCGCGCACGAACGCGACCTTTTGCCCCGCGGGCGAATCCGGCGCGAGTGCGTGCCAGGTGTCACGCTCTGGGAGCGCCGTACGTCCCATCAAAATCAAGCGACGCGCATTCTGCCGCACCATCCAGCGAGCAACCTGCATGCCCAATCCACCGAGCCCGCCCGTGATGAGGTAAGTGGCATTCGCTCGAAAGCGGGGGAGAATGGGATTTTTGGCCAACTGCGGCGTGGGAACGAGACGCGCGCAGAAACGCTCCTTACCGCGATAGGCACGCTGATCGGGAGTCTCGGGCGAAACTAGATCGCGCGCCACGCGCGCTAATTCGTCGCGGCTCGGCTCACGACTGAGATCCAGCAGCCCACCGAAGCGGTGCGGTGCCTCCTGATACGCGACGCCGCGCAGGATCCCCCAGAGCGCCGCGCCCAGCGGCAACTCCCGTTCGAGGGAACACGCGACACCGGAACGTTCGCTCCGCGGTACTGAATCGGAACCGCCTTCCACGGCTGCATGGACGCCGCGCGTCACGGCATACACGCGCGCGGGCGCTCCTGATTGTTCGAGGGCTTGCAGACAATGCAGCAGCGCAATCGGCGCCTGCTTCTCCGTCAAAGCGATGCGCTCGGTGATGGATCCCACGCACGTCGGCTCATCGAGGGTGTCGAGGTGCAGGATGCCACGACACGCCTCGGCCGGGTTGCCCTCTAGCGTGCTCGCAACGAGGCGCGCAAAGTCTGACGGTGCGGCGGGATTCACCTGGAAACCTAGATGATCTGACTGCGCGGCAAAGGCATCCCCGAAGCGCACGCGCACGCAGTGTTGACCGAGTTGCTCCAGCTCCGTCACGAGTGCGTCCGCGTTGGGACCCCCATTGCCAAGAACCAGCCAGCTCCCCGTCTCACCCTTCGGTTCCGGCGTGTCAGACGGATCGGGCTGCCATTGCACCTCGTAGAGTACGTCCTCCAGTGTAGGGCCACTCGCCCGCTGTTGTTCAATGGAACGCGCCTCTACCTGCTCAAGTTCGAGGACCAAGCGCCCCTGATCGTCGAACGCCGAGAGATCGCCGCTCAGCGCTCGCTCGTCGAAGTGAGTAATGACGGTCTTCACCGTCAAGCGCCGCGGAACCTCGCCGTGCACCTTGAGCGAACGGATCCGGATCGGAAGGTACATGCGCGCTTCGCCGTTGGCACTGACTTCACTGGCCGTCGCAGCCAACATCACCTGGAAGCATGCGTCGAGCAGCGCGGGATGAAGACAGTACTCCGCACCATCCGTCGCCTCGGACAAGCCAACCTCGGCGCAGGCCTTCAGCGCGCCGATCTGGATCTTTCGGATCCCGCGAAACGCAGGACCGTACTCGAGACCGAGGCTCGAGAGGTACGCGTAGCACGCATCCAGTTCGAGCGGCTCCAGGCACTCGTCTTCGATGGCCTCCGCTGTCGCGATCCCGGAACGCACCGGTACGCCACGGAAGCTCGCCTTGGCATGCAATGTCCAAGGTTGGTCGACGACATCGCCGCCCTCCTCTTCTTCCGGTGCGCCGTGGATCGCGAGCTTGAGCTCATCGGAATCGACGATCAACGTGAGCCGCGCATCCCTGTCCACGCGCAAGAACAGGGCCTTCTGGAACGCAATCTCCGTGAGTTCGTGGCGTGCATCCACACCATGCAGCGCGCGCAACGCCGCGAGCATCATCTCGACGTAGCCGGCGCCGGGGAACACGACGTTCCCACGCACCACGTGGTCCGCGAGGTATTCGAGCCGTTCGGTGCCGATTTCAGTCTCGAACGTCGGGCTCGGCGAGTTCGCTCGCTCTCCAAGGAGCGGGTGGATCGCGCCGCCCAAACGATAGCGACGCGACGCGGCGGACTCAGCCCAGTGCTCCTCGCGCTGGAACGGATTATGCGGCAACTCCACGAAGGACGCGCCCGCGGGCGACAGCTTCGAAAAGTCCGGATTCTGCCCGCTTGCGTAGAGGGTCGCGAGCGCGTCGAGCAGCGTCTCTTGTTCGTCCACGTGCCGTCGCAGGGACGCTACCAACGTCGGCTTGACGTTGCGCTCCGCACAGCACTCAGCGATAGCCGAGCCAAGCACCGGGTGCGCGCCCAGCTCGAGGAAGGTGTCGTGCCCAGCCTCGGCGAGGGCGTCGATGGCGGCAGCGAAGAGCACGCTCTTGCGCACGTTCCGCCACCAATAATCGGCATTCCACTCCGCTCCATTCGACGGATTGCCCGTCACGGTCGAGTAGAACGGAATCGTGGCGGATCGAGGCCGAATCCCGGCGAGCGATTGACGCAGCTCCGTCTCGAGCGGATCCATGTAGTGGCTGTGATAGGGAACCGCAACTTGGAGATGGCGAATGAACGTCTTTCGCTCTTCGAACGGTCGAAGGAATTCGGCGAGACTCGCCTCATCCCCGACGATCGTAAGCGTGCGTGGACCGTTCACTGCAGCGATCGAGATCCGACCACACCAGTCAGCGCACGCCGCTTCCGCTTCGGCCATCGACACGCCCAAGGCCACGAGTTTGCCCTGACCTGTCGTGCGTTGTTGTAGTCGACTCCGATGGTAGATGACGGTCACGGCGTCCGCGAGCGAGTAGACGCCCGCCGCATAGGCAGCAGCGACCTCACCAGCGCTATGCCCCACGATCGCGGCCGGGGTGACTCCGAGCGATTGCCAGCAACGATAGAGCCCCACTTGCAGAGCGAAACTCGTCGGCTGAGCGACGTCGGTACGGTTCATCCGTGTGTCGGACTCGCTGCGCTGCATTTCGTCGAGCAGCGACCAGCCTGCGAGTGGACGGAACAAGGCGTCGCACTCTTCCACGGCGCGACGAAACACGGGTTCCTTGGCGAGCAAGAGTTGGCCCATGCCCCACCATTGCGGCCCCATGCCGCTAAACACGAACACGGGCACACCGGGTTTGCGCGACCGACGTCCGATGGCGACGCCGGATATGGGACGTAGCTCGACGACCGCTTGGAGCCGCTCGCGCAATTCGTCGAGCGTTCGGGCGCGGATCCCTAGCCGATGCTCGTGATGGCTGCGGTGCTGGCGCGTCGAGTGTGCAATGTGGGCAAGTGCATCTGACGGGAGTTGGCAATCGGCGTGCAAGCGATCGGCGTGGGCCTTCGCGAGCGCTAGCAGGGCTTCTTGACTGCGCGCCGAGAGCGTAACCAGCGTCGGGCCACTCACTGGCTCGAGCGCAGGCTTCGCGCAGGTTGGGGCCGCGTCGAGGATGACGTGCGCATTCGTCCCGCCGAATCCAAAGGAGTTCACGGAAACGTAGCGCTGTGCGCCGCTCGGGAGCTCGATGACCTGATCAGGAACCCGCAGCCCGAGCGCCTGCAGATCGATCGCAGGGTTCGGTCGCACTAGGTGCAAATGCGGGGGAATGCGCTGGTGTGACACCACGAGTGCGGCCTTGATCAAGCCGGCAATTCCAGCTGCGGCCTCCAAATGCCCAAAGTTGGTTTTGACCGATCCGATCCAGCAGGCATCACCTAACGGACGTCCCTCGGAGAGCGTTTCGCCGAGGGCGTTCACCTCGATCGGATCACCCACGGGAGTGCCGGTTCCGTGGGCTTCGACGTAACCGATCTCAGCGGGTGTGATCCCTGCCCGCGTGCACGCGGCGCGAATGAGCCGCTGTTGCGCGGCGCCACTCGGCACGGTAATGCCGTTGGTGTGGCCGTCCTGATTGACGGCGGAGCCCCGAATGACGGCGTGGATCCGGTGCCCCGCGGCAATTGCGCGCGCGAGGGGTTCTAGCACCACAATGCCGGCCCCCTCCCCGCGCACGTATCCATTGGCACGGGAGTCGAACGCCTTGGAGCGCCCGTCGGGCGAGAGCATCCCAGCTTTTGATTCCGCGATGGTGTACTCAGCGCGAAACATCGCGTTCACGCCGCCCGCGATCGCGAGCGTGCTTTCACCGCTCCAGAGGCTCTGACACGCCAGATGCGTGGCCACGAGCGAAGACGAACACGCGGTGTCAAGAGCCACGCTGGGTCCCCTGAGATCGTAGAAGTGGGACAGACGATTGGCGAGCATCGTCATGGCGCTGCCCGTTGCGGCGTGGGGCCCAAGCAGACTCCGATTCGCCGGATCCATTTGCAGGAGCTTGATGTCTTCGGTGAATCCGCCCACGAACACGGCCGTATTGCTGCCCGTAAGCAGCTCCGGAACCAAACCGGCGTCCTCGAAAGCCTCCCAACTCACTTCGAGCAGCCAACGTTGCATTGGATCAAGGTAGGCGGCCTCACGCGGTGACATCCCGAAGAACAATGCATCGAAGAGTTCGACACGTTGCTGCACGAATCCTCCCCAACGCGATCGGGTTCTGCCAGCCTTCTCGGCGTGAGCCGAATAGAAACGCTCGATGCTGAAGCGATCTTCAGGAACCTCCCGAATGGCATCGACCCCATGGATGAGGAGATTCCAGAAGCTTTCGAGATCGTGGGCCCCTCCTGGAAACCGACAACCCATACCCACAATGGCGATCGGTTCGGCTGCGATCGCGGACTCAAGAGGCTGAATATGTTCGCCAGCTCGTTCGCTGGCTCCACGCAATGTCATCGTAAGCTCCGTCAAAGGCTATGCGCGGACGCAATCGCGCGCCGCGCGCAACAGTGCGCCGCAAGGGCGGTTCTTCCGCGCCCTCGCGAGCACTAACGCTTCACCCCCCTTCAGAGTCTCGACGCGGTCGAACCTTCAGGATTGATCATGGAGCCAAACGATTTTTCTCGGTGACCAGGCGCCGCGGCCAAACGCGTTGCCGTCGGGAATAATCGATAATGTTCGGAGTTAATGGCGGACTGGGGATTCCGTCGGACGCGAGCGCGCGCAGCATCGTCTCCGCGCTGTCGGAAATCATCCTCACGGAGGGCATTCACCGGATTGCAGGCTCCAG
>JBLNFG010000658.1:0-5385 GCA_050263495.1 Myxococcales bacterium
GATTGGGATATTATCCACGCATGCGCCAGACATTCGTTCGAGCGAGGTCGTGCTGTTGTGCCTAGTGTTTGTTTCTGTCTCTACAGTGGGATGTGGTTCAACAGACGATGGTGCACAATCAGTAACACTTGGGGGCTCACGGGCCTCGACTGTAACAGTAGTCGTTGCCGGCGCGGGCGGTTTGGCCCGAAGCGCTGCTATGGCTCCAATCGGTTTGGCATCGGCCAGGGTACAATCAGCAACACCATCGTGTGGGGTTCGACGATCGCTGACGTCGCGATCATCGACGAGACTGCCCCGACGAAGTTCTCCTATTCCTGCATCGAGACCGGCGCGTACACGGACTCGATTGACTTGGAGGGTGGCGGCAAGAGCACGCCTCTCCAGGGTGTGAGTTTGACGCGCAAAGGAGCGGGCTGCCAAGATCCGTTGTTCGTCAACGCGGCAGAGCTCGACTTCCACCTTCGCTCCTTGGGCGGGCATCTCGATAGTGCAACTCATACGTGGGTCAACGATACCGAGACGAGCCCCTGTATTGACGCTGGCGACCCAGCCTCCGATTGCGCGTTGGAATCTGCCCCGAATGGGGGACGGGTTAACCTCGGCGCATACGGCGGTACCGCGGAAGCAAGCCACTCCCCGTAATCGCTCAAGCGGTACGCCCATCACTCAGAAACGCGCTCTCGTCTGTCTTGGATGGCAGAAGGTCAGTCTTCGAGGCAGGTCAGGGCACGGGCTCAGATGCTGTGCCGTGGCACAATCTTCCGAGATGGCACCGTATGGAGCCTCTGTGGAAAACGGTTCCCTTTGGTGGCACAAGTAGTGCATGGGAGGTCTCGCCCCGAGGTTCGAACCTCCATGAACGAGCCAAGACCCAATTACCGATTGCCCACCGTTTACGATAACGGCCCGACCTATGCGGTGTGGGAAGTCACGTTGCGGTGCAACCAACAATGTCGCTTTTGCGGCACGCGCGCGGGCCGAGCGGGTCCGGACGAACTCAACACGGACGAAGCGCGCGAATTGATCCGTCAGTTAGCGGAAGTCGGCGTTCGTGAAGTGAGTATGCACGGTGGCGAAGCGTACCTGCGACAAGATCTTTGTGAGCTAGTGCGTGCGATTCGCGAGCACGGTATGGCAGCGACGATGGTGACGGGGGGCCGCGGACTCACGCCCGAGGTCGCGCGCAGCCTGAAGGACGTGGATGTGACGGCGGTGAGCGTCTCGATTGACGGCCCACGCGACGTGCATGACGCATTGCGCGGGTTCAAGGGCAGCTTCGACGGCGCGATCGCTGCATTGAATCATCTCGAAGGCGTCGGTATCTCGGTGGGTGCGAACTCGCAGGTGAATCGGGAAAACCTACCGCACCTGCACGCCCTCTACGACGCGTTGCGCAAACACCCACTCTACGGTTGGCAGGTACAATTGATGGTGCCAATGGGGCGCGCCGCTGACGAGCCAGGGCTTTGGCTCGAGCCGTACCACCTGCTCGAGCTAATGCCGGTACTGGCAGAGCTCCGTCACCGCGCCGACCTAGACAAAATCCCTCTCTGGCCAGGTGATAACGTGGGCTACTTCGGGCCGTTCGAAGATCTGCTGCGCGGTGACCGTGTGCCCGATGGCTGTTCGAGCGGTTGCGGTGGTGGTGTCTTGGCGATCGGAATCGAAGCTAATGGCGATATTAAGGGCTGCTCGGCCATGGCTTCCGAGGGCTTCGTTGCCGGCAATATTCGGAATCGCAGCTTACGTAGTTTGTGGGACGAAGCTGCAGAGTTGAAGCTATCGCGCTGTTTCGATCCGAACAAGTTGTGGGGATATTGTCGCGAGTGTTATTACGCCGACGCGTGCAAAGCGGGATGTATTTGGACCGCCAACACCATCTTGGGCCGTTACGGCAACAATCCCTATTGTCACCATCGAGCGCTTGAGTTTCTTGCTAAGGGTGAACGCGAACGGCTGGTACGCGTGCGGCCCGCGCCAGGCAAGAACCGCGATTGCGCTCTGTTCGAGTTGCAGGTCGAATCGGCTCCGCAGGATTGGGCGGAACGGATGCGTCATCGAAACGGCATACCGCCGAAAATCGAGCAGGTCTCTCGCGTTGCGGCACCTTGAAAGGATCGGTTCTCATGTTCGTCGTATGCAACCATTGTCGTCGTCATTATCGCGACCAGGAATCGAGTTGTCCGTTTTGCGGCGCGAAGCGAATCGCTCCGCCGCGGCGGTTCGGAATTGGTTTGGCCGTTGCAATCGGCGTTACCTCTACAATCGCCTGTGGCGGCGAAAGCAGCGCTGATCCGCCGGACGCGAGTGGTGGGATGCAATCCGATACGGATGCTGGGGGCACGTCCGCGACGGGCGGGACCACGCACACAACGCGAGCCACCGGCGGGTTCGGGAACGCGGTGGCGGCATATGGGCCTCCACCGGCGGGCGGCACTTCGACTTCGTCGAGTACGACGCGCGCCACGGGTGGCTATGGGAGCTCAGTGACGGCCTACGGTCCTCCACCAGCGGGCGGAACCTCGGCCCGGGGCGGCACGAGTGGTTTCGGTGGCGCCTACGCCACACCTCCGAGCGGAGGCACCACCGCGGCTGGAGGCACGACAGCTCGGGGCGGCACGAGTGCAATGGGTGGCGCCTACGGTCCACCTCCGAGCGGAGGCACTGCCGCGACGGGCGGTACGAGTCACAAATTGGGATTGGGTGGGATGATCGCCGCGTATGGCCCGGCGCCAAGCGGTGGCGCGGCAGCGGGAGGCACAAGTCCCAAGAAGGGCTTCGGCGGGATGGCGCCCGCGTATGGTCCGCCGCTACAGATGGGCGGGGCATCCATACAAACGGCCTACGCTGCCCCGCCCCAAACCGGTGGTTCACCCATCGTAGGGGCCTACGGCGTTCCGCCAAAAAGCGGCGACTGAGCAGCAGCGAATCAGCTCGCGAGCAGCGCGGTTCCGTGCCGGTCATCGGCCTCGAACGGCGCATGACCTCTCAATGAAGAGAGGTAGCCTTCGCCGGAAGGCGCGCCGATCCGCGTCGCGCCCTGGCGCTTCTTGGGTGGCGACCCTATGCAATGCTTCGGCTACGCATGCCTGAGCTCCCCGAAGTCGAATTGGTCGGCAGATACCTTCGTCCTCACTTAGTGGGGCGGCGTATTGCGCGCGTCACGGTGACGCGGCCATCCTACTTCTTTCTGACGTCCCCAGCGATCCTGCGACGTCGACTGCCTAACGCCACCTTCGAGGCTCTCGAGCGCAGAGGCAAGTACTTGGTAGCGCAGCTATCGACGCACGACCAATTGCTGCTCCACCTCGGCATGACGGGGCAATTGATTCTGCTCGTCGCCAAAAAAGGCCGGCAATTTACCCCTGATGCGCACAGTCATCTCATTCTCGAGTTCGACGACCACGGACCTGGGCTGTGCTTCCGTGATCCGCGCAAATTCGGCAAAGTGAAACTGCTGAGCCTTGGAGAGACGGATCCCAGGCTGCTGAAGCTCGGAGCTGACGCGCTCAAACTCAGTTCAGAGGTTTTGTTTGTGGCGTCGCGCAAACGGCGAGCCGCGATCAAAACCATGTTGCTCGACCAAACCGTAACCGCTGGAATCGGCAACATCTACGCAGACGAATCACTCTTTTTCGCCAGAATACACCCAGAGCGACCCGCGTCGTCGCTTTCGCGTGACGAATGTGAGCGGCTTGCCGAGATCGTCAAAAAGGTCCTGCGGCGCTCGATCCGTGCCGGCGGTTCGAGCATCGACGACTACATCCACCCCGACGGCAGCGACGGACGATTTCAGGCACAACACCGCGTTTACGGCCGGCAAGGTTTACCTTGTCAACAGTGCAAATCCGCCATTGAACGGATCGTAATAGGCCAGCGTTCGGCTCACTACTGTCCGCAGTGCCAACGTCTACACGCCTAACCCATTCTCGTCGCGTACCCCCGTCACGGAGCGAGGCTCGACGTTCGCTGTTGTCGTCGCGTACCCCCGTCACTGAGCGCGACTCGACGCTCGCTGTCGTCGTCGCGTGCACATTTGTCGTCGCGTACTCCCGTCATCGAGCGACGCCTTCGGCTAAGGTGCCGGAGTACCCGCCGCACCCGCCGTCGGTGCCATGCCAGTTGCACCCGCCGTCGCGGCGGAGTGATCAGGCGTGAAGGGTCTCGAAGCACGTCCAAGCCCGCCTGGCGTCGCTTTGGTGCCCGTTTTGCTTGCTTCGTCCAAGCAGCGACGCGCTGCGTTCAAATCGTTGCTCGGTCGCAATATCCGCACGGTCTGTCCTGAGGCGTCTTTCTCACGGGCTTGGAGCATCAGATCCAGATTCTGTCCGGTATACTCGAACACATAGCTGTGATTCGCCCGCATCTGAACGATGAAGGTGACATCGGGAACAGCGTCAACCATCGACCAGCCTGGATCTACCTTGCCGAGTCTCCTGCGCGTTGTAACGACGTGACAAGTTGGTATTAGCTCAAAGCTGCGGCCGCTTCCGAGAACGTCCTGTCCGTCGACGGCTCTGATATCACCGTACAGTGTGGCGATTGTGTCCCGTGCACGAGGCGCGCCGGCGTAGAGGGCAACTTCGCGCGTTCCATGTGTCAGACACGCCGCGCAGAACATCGCCGCGGCGACTGCCTTCGTACAAGTCCCGGCGAGTGAGGATGAGTGCTTCGACATCGCGCCCAGCTTAACCCGGGAGGGTCGATGGCGCCGTCCTGATTGCTGGAAAAAAGCCCAGTTGAGCTCGTGTCTCGGCGCTGAATCGGCTTGCTGTGTGAGCCGTCGTGCAGTGGCCGTCCGAATCACCCGCTGGTTCGATGACATCTATTTGTTCTATCCTTGGGCTAGCACCCCGAATGCATGGAACGGATGGGACTAGCAATGCGCAGCGAATTGGGTTTGGGCGGAGCCCAAAGAAACGAGGCCAGTCCCGCAATTCGCCGCGCGGCGGCGGGTCTGTAGGGCCGTTCAACGGAATCGCAGAACAAGCGCGGCAATGACACGGCGCAGTAAGCGATCCTGTCGTCGCCAAGTAAAATCGCGGCAGAAATGCGTCTTGCTCAAGGCGGACGGCACGACAGGGGTGACACGTGCAGTCAGCCCTTTTGCCACTCCGCGTTATTCGCGCGGTAGACACCTCCGGTGATCCCCTGCGGCCGAAGGCCTTTCCAGAATAGCGCGTCTCGCAATGTGGCATGTTCCGATACGAGAAAGACAGCCATGAAGAAGATGTCGCCTTTCTGGACTTCGCTATTGGTAGTCGTGACGTTGGGCGTACCAGTAGAATGGTGCGCAAAGGCGATTGCAATCGCTACGACACGCACCGGGACGTCAGGCAATTCAATTGAGGAGCTCCATTTCAGCTTTACGTCACTCGTCCC
>JBLNFG010000659.1:0-4289 GCA_050263495.1 Myxococcales bacterium
CAACAGAAGTGCCGCCATCGACGGAAGCCGTTACGTCGTCATCAGCACCAGCAGCCGCGTCGGTATCGTCGCCGCTAGGACACGAACCGGTATCCACCTCTGCGGCTAGACCTGGGTCGAGGTAGGATCTTGCAAGGCAAGCCGTATGGCAGGTGCATTGCGAGGTCGATCTGTTGCCTAGTGACTGCGGCGTCCTTCTCTGGATGATTTCCCCTAGTCCACGGACCAGCGGCGCTCAGCCAGTAACACCTCCGTGAGTCGCTTGAGTTTCGCCGTGTTCAGCCTAGCTAGCTCACTGGTCCTTTCAGCCGTAAGCTCGACTCCGAGTGATCCACAAATCGACGCGATGACCGAGCGAAGGGCGGCCGATTCACCCTCAGCACGCCCCTTGGCTTCACCCTCAGCACGCCCCTTGGCTTCACCCTCAACGAGACCAGCCTTTCGGGATGCTGCCAGAAGGTGTTGGTGCATCAAGACCGCGGTTTCTCTCGCGCTGGCGATCCGCCGCGCTTCGGGATCCATCGATAGATCTTCGAGTGCCTTCTTTGCCGTGCTCATGGTGGCATCCTCGCGCGCCAGTTCCTCGAGTTCTCTGACAGTGGTGGCTCGGAGAAAGCGAGCCCACCGCTCCAGTTTAGCCTGCCGGTCGCTCGCCGCCAAGTGCAGGTTCGGCAACTCCAGAACGTGGATCTCGAGCTCATCCGCGAATATCTCGTGTGAATGCTGGGCCGCCAGGCTAATTATCGTGTGGAATCGTCCCGACGTCAGAAGCGGCACCTTGAACCACAGAATCGAGATGCATCGGGGAAGCTCAGTGTAGTCCTGTCCCCGCCAGCGGTCGTCACAACGTCGACGGCCCTGTGCGCTATCGAACCAGCCAGCGGCACCAATGCCGAAACGTCGCGAGAACGCCAACCTCGTCGACCAGTTGCCACACGCGGCGGACTCGCAATCGGCGTTGATAGCTCTCGTCCAAGGACGCTGCGAGCATGTGCTTGAGCAACTTGGAAGCCTCCGTGTCGGAGGACAGCACGTCTGCGACGGCACCCGTTACGCACGCCGCAGCAATGGAAGCCAGCGCGACTGCCTGTCGCGCTGCGGCGCGTTCGGCGATCAAGCCTGTTGCGGCTTCTACCAGTTCAGGAAGGTCTGCGACGCCCAGATCGATGGCGTCCGCAAGTAGGCGCGTCACAGGGTAGGCTTTCGGTGCGAACGCGTGCTGAATCAGAGCGTGCGTGACCAAGTGCGCAAGAAGCGACGCTTGGTTTGGAAGAAATACATGCGTCGCGCCGCCGACAGGCTGCAAAAGGCCGGCAGCCTTCATCATTTCCAGCGTCGCCGAGTCGCGTTTCTTATCCGTTGTGACATAGGCCAAGCGAACGTGGAGCTCTACCGATCGACCCGAGGGCATTCGCACCACGGCAGGATGATGGGAGGGCACCCAGTGCGTCACGCGCGTTGCCCCAATGCCTAGAAGCGCGTCGGTGAGCGGCGCAATATCGGCTTCGCGCACCAACAGATCGAGATCAGACACCGGACGGTTCGACACACCGACGCCGCAATAGTGACGCAGGGCCGCGAACTTCAGCAGAGCTACGTCAATGCCTTCCCTCTCGGCCAGCTCAGAGCAGCGGCGCTCTGCATCCAGAACAGAAAGCCCGTGCATCACCTGGCGCTTGCTGGAGGCTTGGCATTGCCCTGCTCCCGTTGACCCTAACTCCTCTTCCAATACCTCGAACGGATGCCGCGAGACGATTCGATGCATCATCTGGAGACGCTTGGCCACGCGCAATCTGGCAGCCCGTGAGGCGAGCGGCACCGCTTGGCCGAGGGGACCGTACGCTCGAATTAATGACCATAAGAGTTCTGGCGTTGGCGCGACAACGGGTGGGGCAAATTTCGGCACGTTACCGATGCACCTATAACACTCGACGTAGGAATGGATCGAGCCTTAAGCTACGCAAATGGCAATCGTGACGTTCGCCCCTCGCGACGACGAGTCGGCGATGCGCGACTGAGAGATAGTGCCGCTCGCAAAAGTCTGGACGGACTTTGGGCGCCGCTGCGCGGGGCTACTGCGCAGCCGCGGCCCTCCTCGTTTTCTCGGAGTTTTACCCCGAACCCCGCGCCCGCTCCGCGGTAGCTGGTGCCGCCGTGGAGTTAGAATGACTACCGGCACTTTTTCCGGCGAGCGGCACTAGCCTCCCGAATCTTCTAAGAGGAGGGGGTACAATTGGCGAAGTGAATTTGGGTTTGGGCGGCGTAGCTACGAGGTTGACGCCCAACACCGTAGCAAGCGGTCGTGCCCGGGGGGCAGCGACCAGCGCTCCGCCTTCTTGCCAAGGGGCGTCTGGATTGCGCTATCGTCACGGCGTGAAGATTACGATCATTGGAACCGGATACGTTGGATTGGTCGCGGGCGCTTGCTTCGCCGATACCGGGACGGATGTTGTCTGTGTCGACACGGATGAAGGAAAGCTGGAACGGCTCAAGCGCGGGGAGGTGCCGTTTTACGAGCCACGCTTGGCCGAGGTGGTCCAGCGTAATTGGCCAGTACGCCTCCAGTTCAGCTCCAATCTCGCAGAGTCCATCTCGGGGAGCGCTGCGGTATTCATCGCCGTCGGAACGCCGTCGAATGAGGATGGCTCGGCTGATCTGAGCCACGTGCTCGCCGTAGCGGAACAGGTGTCGCGCGCCGCTACCACCGATTTGGTTCTGGTGCTTAAGAGCACGGTTCCTGTTGGCACCAATCAGCAGGTTCGGGAAGTTGTGGGCAGAATCTGTCCGTATCACGTCGATGTCGTCAGTAACCCCGAGTTCTTGAAGGAGGGGGATGCGATCACGGACTTTCTCAAACCCGATCGCGTCGTGGTTGGAACGGACAGCGACGTCGCGTTTGCGGTGTTGCATCGATTGTATACGCCCTTCGTGCGCCAAAACGATCGCATCCAGCGCATGAGCCCCGCCAGCGCGGAGTTGGTCAAATATGCGGCGATCGCACTCTTAGCGACCAAGATCTCCTTCATGAACGAGATTGCAGCACTGGCGAATGCGGCGGGCGCAGACGTCGAGCACGTTCGCGCTGCGCTGGGCGCCGATACGCGCATCGGATACTCCTTCCTGTTTCCAGGGCTCGGATTTGGCGGAAGTTGCTTTCCGAAGGATCTCCGCGCCTTGGTGCAGACGGCTGAGCGCTTGAACTCGCCGTGTGCCGTCGCGGCCGCTGCACTATCCTCTAATCGAAATCCGGTGGAGCTCCTGCTTCGCTACATGGGCGAAGGGTTAGGTTCGCTCGACGGCAAAACGATCGCCATCTGGGGCCTTGCTTTCAAACCTGGTACGGACGACGTTCGGGAAGCTCCAGCATTGAGACTGATTGAGCTACTCATTGAGCGCGGCGCAACGATTCGTGCCACGGATCCCAAAGCCATGGAGACCGCCGGGGCGGCCCTCGCGCGCTCGAAACTAGCGGAACGAGTCACGATGTGTCCGGGACCTTATGAAGCGGCGCAGGGCGCTGATGCTGTCGTAGTCGCCACCGAGTGGCCCGTGTATCGAAACCCAGACTTCGGTCGTGTCGCGCGCCAGCTACGCGGAAAGCACATCTTCGACGGGCGAAACGTGCTGTCGCCCGACGCCGTCGTGGACGCTGGGCTCGTCTACAAGGGCATGGGACGTCCAGAGTTTAGACCAAGCTCGATGTAGAAAGCCTAGGTTGATTCCATCGCGATAGGTTGCGCAAAGGGCTCCATGTCGCTGATGGGGTAGCTCTCCTGGAACTGGCGCACCATGCCTAGCGATGCGTTGTCGATGACGACGATTCTCACCGGCAGCTTATTCCGCACTACCGACCGCAACTCTTGGAGGTTGCATTGCAGGCCGCCGGCACAGGCGATGACCACGACCGGTTCTCCAGTCGCGAGCGCTGCCCCAATTCCCGCGGGCCAACATCTGGTGCTGACCCACGTCGACCACGAACGCTGCCGCATCTCGACACGCCCCTGATACTCGCTGCATGACCAGGTTGGGATTAATCCCGGGCGTACCATTTTGCTCTGCGGTGTCGGGCCGGTATGAGCGCGCGGCGAGCGATTTTGAGCAATGCTACGCCGCATCGCCCGACCCGGTTCATGATGCTCCAACTCACCTTTGACCGTGGCACACTGATCCTACGTGGGGCGCTTCCACCGCAATCCATCGACAAGCTACCAGGGCTGGTGTGGGATCCTCGCATAGAGAATCGCCGTGCTCCGGCCTTTCGCTACCGCGAGATCGTTACCCAATTGCGC
>JBLNFG010000660.1:0-13383 GCA_050263495.1 Myxococcales bacterium
ACGGGTGGCTGGCGCTCCTGCTCGAGCCTGCTTCGCAGCGGTCTGAAGGCGCTGACCAGTGAGTCCTGCTGCGGCGTGCGCAGGCGCGTGCAGGAAACGTCAGAGCAGTCCGGAGCTTCTGACAGCCCAGTCTTGCGCCATTCGAGGACGGCGAAAGTACCTCAAAAATCTCGATCGAGAGTTGGCGGCTAACGTCGGCGCCCAACAACGTGGAGGCCGGGCCGGGAGAAATGCTCCCGACCCGGCCTTCTATTGGGGGAGGGGCGCTGCGACGCGCACAGACAACAACGGTCTGTTTTGAGCAAATCCTAAGACCCGGCGACCAGAATTCGTTTGTGCGCCGAGCTGCAGTCGTGCGTTAGCGACAAGGCGTCGGGAAGCGGAGGCGCTGGCGTGTGATCGGGGACAAAGGTCGCAAAATTGCGCAATTGCTCACCTGCGGTGCCTGTCTTTGCGCCAGCGACGGTCGCGTTGCATTCGCGCTCGGTTTGCACTGCGCACCAATGCTGCGTGTCCAAACAGGGTCCACTTGCGAAAGCGCAGGACCCAAGAGCCGTGGCTAGTGATCAGGCGCTACACACCGTGCCAGCGGTTCCGCGTCGGCTCGAAGACAAAAAAATGCCCGGCAGCAGGGGCCGGGCGACAAGGAATAAAGGCGGCCACCCGCGGAGGGGGGGGGGACACCGAGGGCGCCGCCGCCGCCCGCTTGTGCACGTTGCGTGCCGAATGCACATTCGCTGATTCACGCCTAGTTGCGACCCATACTGGAGTACCGATCTTGCATGGTTGCAACCTACTTTTGCGTCTAGGAAAGCTCGGCCAGTCTGCCCGGTCAATCAGCGCTTGCCAGGCGCCTAACGAATCAGGGCAACCAAATGCGGCAAAAATGCGCCGCATTACACTTTGGTTGATGTCTTACAATCACACCGAATTGGGAGTAGATACGCTATAGGCCGAGCGGGAGAACGGGTCGCGATTGGCGAGTCGCGACGGTGGCGGCGATCGGCGAGTCGCGACGGTGGCGGCGATTGGCGAGTCGCGACGGTCGGAGACTCGCAAACGAGTCCTGGTCAAAGGGAAAGGGACCATCCAACGCGACCACGAAGCGCGAATCTCGCGGATGCGCGAACCAGTCAGGTCGCTAGCTCGTCCACGATGCTGTTCGACACTGCCACCCTCGCGTGGGGTACTCGTTCCCACGCGAACTCGGCCGAAAGCTCACAAGCACGCGCACGCTGCAGCTTGGGCCATCCCGAATTTCGTGCGACCCAGCCCACGATGGCGCGCGGATCGATTCCCCGCTCTCGCAAGCAAGCGAGGCTCAAATCGTCGGCGCGTTTGGCGAGGCGGCGGCCCAGCTCATCCACCACGAGTGGCACATGGAACCAGCGTGGCGTGTCCCAGCCGAGTGTTCGTTGGAGCAACTGCTGCCGTGCGGCACTTGGTAGAAGGTCATCACCACGAACCACTTCGGTGACACCGCTGACCGCGTCGTCTGCGACCACGGCGAGCTGGTAACTGGGGACCTGGTCCTTGCGCAACACGAGAAAGTCGCCACATTCCGCGGCCACGTCGAAAGTTGCGGGGCCGACGAATTGATCCTCGACGGTCACCAACCCCTCGGGGACGGCGAAACGCAGTGCCACCCCTTTGCCTGGCGCGCTTTCGGCGCTTTCGAGGGCGGCGTACCGCCCGCGACAGCGGCCAGAGTATCGCAACTCACTCTGGCCTTCTTGCGGCGCGCTTAGTGCAGCGCGCAGATCTGCTTTGGTGCAAGTGCACGGATAGGCGTGCCCTGATCGATACAAGGCGAGCGCCTGTGCTCGGATCTGGTGCACTCGCTCGCTCTGCAGCTGAGGCGCGCCGTCCCACTCGATGCCGAGCCACTCGAAGTCGCGCAACGTCGCGTCGATGTACTTCGACGCGGACCGTTCTTGGTCGAGATCTTCGAGCCGCAGAAGCAGCCGTCCGCCCTTCTGCCGGATACTCCAATAGGCTAGAAGGAACGTTCTCGCGTGCCCCAGGTGCATGTGACCTGTCGGGCTGGGTGCTAGCCGTCCTATGTTCAGCGGCATGTCTCCCAATGCCTGCAACTAACGTCGCTTCGCGGGAGCTTGCACTCGACGGCGTTTGCGCGACTTGACCAGTGCTGACGCGGCGCGACGGCGTACCCGCGGGGCCTTCGGCGTTGCCACGATGTATGCAATCCAGCCTGGCTGGTTCGAGACATGGGTGCGAGGGCGGTAGTCCGCGTCTTCCTCGTCCGCCGTATCGTCCCACCAGACCTCCACATGTTCGAACCCCGCTTCGTGCAATAGCTCACGAATCTCGGGTAGGGACCAAAAGCGCCAGTCATACGAGAACGCTCGATCCATGCGCGAGCCGTCTTTGAACTCAAAATGGATATGGTTCAGCACGTCGTGGGAGATTGGGTCAAACCCGTCTTGATCCCAAACGTACGTGAAACCGCCGTCGATCTTGCGCGGTTCGAGCATTGGCTCCTGCGCTTCCCAACCGCCGTAGGCATCGAGGATGAAGGCGCCGTCAGGCTCGAGACTTCGAAGGACATTCTCGAAGTACTTCCGCATCGATTCGCGCGTCTTGAACACCCAGTAGCTAAAGTTTAGTGCCAAGGTGGCGTCGAATTGCTGCCGGACCCGATCGCAGACGTCTTGCTCCAGCAACTTGACGCGTTTGCGAGCGTCTCCGATCGGCGCCAAGTTATTCTCGATCCCCCAGTCGAGCGTGTCTCGGTCGAGGTCAATTCCGGTCGCCGTACGTTCGGGCGAGCTCTCGGCCCAGCGAGCACAGACCAAGGCGGTACCGCAGAAATCCTCCCGCAAAGCGAGTGGCACACGTCCGCGACTGCGAAACACGCGTTCGATGAACTTGATCTCAGCGGCGGCGTCCTGGACGCTCTTTTGATAAAGGACGTGTCGATCGGCGTTCTCCGCCGTCAGGAGGGGCTTGCGATTCGACTTACGGGTGGTTCGCCCTTTGGAGGACGGCTTCTTGCGGCTTTTGTTCATGGCTGTGGTCTTCAGAGCAGGCACCGTAGGCGCCGGGCCCAGGTGCGACGGTCCGCGACGTAGACCACGAGCGCCCCGCCGTCCAGTGAAGCGAGCGAAGCATCCGCAAAAGCGCGGCTAGAAGCCACGATTGTCGATGGCCCGAGGCCGTCAGGACCAATGCTGGCCAGCTGTAGCTCCTGCGTTGCGTGCGGCTCCGCATTTGCCGGGCGGGCGTAGAGTACGACAGGGCGGTCACAAAGATAACCAGCAGCAACCACCGCCGGCTCGACACCGTTCGGATACTCGCGCCAATGCACGGTGGCACCCATCTTGGGTTCGAGGCCCAAGTCGACTCGAGCCAAACCAAAGCGAGTGGCGTCGCGCTCCATCGCCAAAAGTGCCCAGACTGACCACGGGTCACCGACTGCGTGGATTTCGGAGAGCGGCTGCGCGGTTCCAGCAATCCAAGGCACGACGTCGCCGCCCAACTTGACTTTTCCGGCATCGAAGCTGATGCGACGGACATGTAAAGGACTCATGCCGGTGCGGCTTTCGAGCGACATGGCCACGTAGCTCCCGCGCGCACGGGCTAGAGCGACGGAATTGCCCGCAGACCCATCGGGGGTGAGCGCGATCGTGCCCTGTCCTTCCACCCACAGCTTCGCAATCAGTGAATCCTTCTCCGACGGATGACGGGCGACGTACGCCGCGACGGATGGTGCCTCCCCCAGCGGGAGATCTGGCACGGCCACCCTGGTGTACGAGCGGGCGTCGTCTGCAAGATTCTCGAGCTCCCCATTGCCGATTCTCCTTCTGACGAGGTGACCACCGTGCACGAAATAGGCGAATCCGGCACTCGTGGCCGGACCTCGTTCGAGCGCGACGAAGTCGGCGGGACCAGCCTCAATCGGCGTGATCGGGGTTCGGCCAGGAGCTGCAGCGTTTGGGCCGCCCGACGACATAGGAGCGAGGAGCGCGCGCCCGTCGCGCGTGATCATCACCACTCCGACCGGAGTCGCCGCGGATGGGCCCGCCGGCGCCACATCGACGAGCTGGTCGAGCACGAGCCGATGCTTGCCGAACCTTTGCTCAACGCGACGTGATCGCGACGAGCTAACCAACTGCTCGGAGGGTTCCTCGACCTCTTTGGAGCTAGGCGGAGCCACCGACGATCGCGATGACGTGACCTGCGGCGCGAGCTCTCGGTGTGGTTTGACGGCTGCTTGGGAGCGCGTTCCCAAGGGTGCGCTCGTGGGCTCTTCCTTGCCGCATCCAAAGCCCGCAACACCAACGAGGGTCAGGACCACCGCGCTTCGCTTGCTAGGGCTCATTGGTGTATTCCGGTCCGAAGTCTTGCACTGAAAGCACCAAGTTGTCAGCCTCGGGATCGGGCCGCACGCGAAAAACTTCTGCTTTTAAGCCACTTCGACTAATAGTGACGGCGTCGTATGTCCTCAATCTTCAGATCTGGAGCGATAAGTTTGGTGGGGCTGCTGATGGGCTGTTCGTCGAGTGCACAAGCGCGGCCGAGCACACCTGAACCGTCGAGTAAGGCTGTCACTGCCCCCAAAGCGAGCCCCGAAAGCGCGCCCTCGGCCGACACTCACCCAACACCGGAAGCCGCTGCGGCGGAATTGAGCCCGCCACGCCCGCCAGCGCCGGACCCCAAGACCGGTGAAGTTCCGCGTAGCTTGCCAGAATTGACGATTAAGCTTTCTGGGATGCACATCGGCGGCGGCCCGAACGATGCTGCGACGAAGCGCCCTTTCATCGACGCCATCGAGCATGGATTCGAGGCAATGCGGGCCTGTTATCGGCAATCGGAGGAACCCGACAAGGGCGGAACTTTCGGTGTCGATTTACGCGTGGAACGATCAGGCGGGCATCCAACGCTTCAGGCCACACGCACCGTAATGAAAGGCGAACGGCTCAAGACCTGTCTCGAACAGGCATTCCTGCAGCTCGAGTTTGGTCCTCCACCGAAGGGACCCACAGTGCTGAGCGCGTCGATTCGGTTTGCTTTGGAGCCGTAACCGTCTTGCCGACAGTGTTCTTCATGGGTGTCGGTGATGCTACCGACTTCGCTCTTGGACAAACACTAATGAGCCCGGCTGCATCCAACCACGCCCTCGCCCGAATTAGTATGGCCCGCGCCGTCGCAAGGCAGCGGGCCACTCAGTTGTATACGCCTGCTTCGAACTAGAGCCGGTATCCAGGCTCACCCGGCAACTTGCCGTCGACGCGCAGCACCTTGACGTCCTTCTGATGTGCCTCTCGTGCAGGAACGAATCCCACGGCCCCTTCGACCTTCGAGACCACTCGGATCACGACTGCCGAGGATTCGACGCTCTTTGGCGGACCGGATTGGCCTCGAATCTTTCGGTCAATCCAATAACGCCCTGCTTCGTCCGCCGACATTCCGAGTACGGCCTCGTCGAAGCCCTGCCGCTCCGCTGACTCTTTGGGATAGGTGAGGGGAACGATCTTCTTTCCACCAATAACGGTCGCGTTGCCCATGTACAGGCGCTTGAGATCGCCAAACGAAATGCCCTCTGCCGGGAAGCTCTTCGAAGCAACAACCGCCAGCCGACCCTCGCCAGCACCGTAGGAGCTTTGCGTAGTGGCCGTGGCAGCCGCGGTGATCATCATTAGGCACGACAAGAGAAGTAGGTGTCGCTTTGCCATGTTAGAAACTCCACGCTGCTTGAGCGATTAGGTGATTGAGTGACTTGCTCTTCTTCATACCGTCAAGCCAATCCGTGGGATACATAGAGTGAGTCCCTTGGAGTTTTAGCACGATACGATCGGTAGGTCGCACGTTGAAGCCACCCCAGATGGCGAGGGCGTCGGGGAAAAAGATGGTCTTGCTTTGATAGTAGTACTCTCCACCAAAGTAGGGCATCACGCCCAACCAGGGGAGTCGGTAGCCACCCAACGCATAGAAGCCCATGGTGCGATAGTCGGGCTGCCAAGATGTCCCGGTCGGGACTTGCGGCGGGGGACGGCCACCATCCGCGTATGCCATATCACGGACGATCGCTTCACCTTGGACCAACGCCCCCTTCCAGGTCCACTTCGCGTCGAGCGCCAGCGACAGTTCCCGGTACTCCTGCTGGACGGGGTAGTCGTACAGCAGTGAGCCATTCGTGATCGAGGTTATCTGCTTGCGATCCGTGTAGCGCCCCTTGTAACCAGAGGTACCGATCGTGAACGTCCCAAAGTCCGTATCTTGTTGGGCCCAGAGTCGCCACCCAACGGCCTTGTTCTTGTCCAAGTCCCGATATGCGTCAATCGGGCCTCGACCGTTGGACAGGGTGAGATGATACCCCACCTGCGTCGAGGAGAATCCGTAGCTTCCGTAGAATTCAAGGCCGGTTTGACGCTGTGGGAATAGCTCTGCGCCGATCACGTACGGGCGCGTGGTCCCGACGATTACCGTCGTGCCGTGCTCGACGTTCCAGATGCCGTACGGGGTCAGCCACTGCCCACCGCGGATTGTCAACAAGGGATGGGCGGCGTACTCGAGCCACGCCCGTTCAATGACGATGCCGCCGACCTTCACGTTGCGTCCATAGTCCGAGTAGTCCTGGGTCACCGTACTCGTGCGCGTATTGTTGTTGGTGGCGTAATCGTAGACCATGGCGCCATCCGGCAGGTACGTGAAACGTACTTCCGACAACGTGCGCCAGCCCTTGCCAAGGTCTGAACCGATATACAGGTTGAAATTGCCGATATAGAAACTCGGGTACCAAGCGGGCGGCACGTTCAGTTGCCGACGATCGCTGAACACGTGCGAGTAGGTGAAATCCGTGAACCCGTATAGGTTGATCTTGCCAGTCTCATCCTTCAGATCGTCGGAAACCTGCGACGCTGCTGCTTCTTCTGCCTGCGCCTGAGCCGCTTCGGTTTCCTCAACGCTGGCAGCCGTTTCTGTGCCTGTCGTTGGTGCCGCTTCAGTGGTGGGAGCAGCCGCGGTTACGCTCGGGGGTGGAGTAGCAGCGGGGCTCGTCTCTGTAGCGGTTGCGGCCACGTTCGCCGGCGCGGGTGCGGCTTCGAGGGCAGCAGCAGCAGCCCCAGTTGCAGGCTGCGTAATGGGTGCAGCAGCGGGTTGTTGCGCGGGCGCGGGTGCGCTGGCGGTCGGCGTCTGAGCCTGAGCTACGGCGGCCGACGAGCTCAACAACACCGCGACTGACGCCGCGAAGGCTAAACTAGAATATCCGAGCAGTTTAGATTGGCTCTTCATGTCGAGCACGCTCCCGTTGGCACACACAATGGAAGTTTGAGACCGTAGATGGACAGGTCGCAGCATTCGGTCCCCGTGAAGCAATTGTCCGGGGTCAACGTGCAGCCTTGGACCACACAGGTTTTGGACTGAGACGTGTCGCAGTAAGTTGCTTCGGTTCCTGCACACTTCGCATCGCTGTCACAAGGCGTGCCGGCGCCAACGGGCGGTCGACGACAATACGCGGGTGGCGCAGTCAACTCGCACATGTAGCCGCCGGTACACTCAGCAGTGCTCGTGCAGCCTTGCGTGGTGCAGTAACCCGCGGTGCCAGAGACAACGTGGCAGTGGTTGAACGTTGCGTCCACGCATGGATTGGTCGAGGCGTCGCAGGGTGTCCCTAGGCCAGCTGGGGCTGCCGTACAGGGTTCAGTTGGTGACGCCTTGCTGTAGCCCGTTTCGCACACGCAACCGGTGGGGCCCGCCGTTTCGTGTGCGCCGCAAGCGACGCAGCCTGTTGGCGTCGGTGCGTAGCCAGTGGCGCACACGCACGATTCGCTTCCATCCTTTTCGAGCACCATTCCCGGGCCGCAACGTTGGTCAGCGTCGTAGACGCAACCGACGAAGGCGAAGCCTAGAGTGGTGAACGCGAGGATGGTTTGCTTCCAGCGGCGCCGCGGCGTCGGCTGGGTTCCATCTGGAAAATTGAGTTTCATCTTGGTCATCCCTTGCTCAAGTGTGCGGCAACTGGCAATTCCATCGCCGGGTGCGTGGCGCCTGTAACCAATTGCAGCTCTCGATTACTAGAACGGCAGTGCCGTGAATTTATGTAGGGTCGACTTCAACGCGCGCACTTCGCTCGCATCGTGACGCGATTGCCTTCCACTTCGAATTCGAGATCCATCTGCCCTTCGTGGCAGACGCGTGCCAACCCGAGCGCAGCACGCCCACCGGAGCCAGTCATGGACTTACCCATCTCGTCCTGGAACACCTTCTCCGCATCCGTTCGAAGCAGCTCGAGTTTGGTCCGAAGGTTGGTGAGCCTTCCCGCGGAGGCGTCGTTCGTTACCTGAATCTCTACGAAGTGATCACTCTCGAGCAGCGAGAACACGACGTCCCCCGATACCGACCCATAGCTGACAGCATTTTCAACCAGCTCATAGCTGGCGAGCGCAATTCTCTCTGCCGTTCTCGGTTGGAAGCGATACTTGGAGTAGGCTCCAACGAAATCGCTCATTTGCTGCAACAGTTGCGGCGAAGTTTCGAGCCGAACCTCCAATAGCAGCTTGGAGCTTCGAGCAGCGCCTTCAGGGCGCCCCTGAATACTCGAGCGCTTGGCATAGACAACCAAACGCCCTCGAGTATCAGTGCTCGGCGCCGAACGGGCATCGATTGCCTTCTGCAGTTCGTGGCCGCGGGACGAAGACACAGAGAACTGCGATGAGTTCGGGACCGGGGGCGCGCCGAACTCTCGCGTCGAACGCGTCGGCGTCTTTAGTAGCGCTCGAGTTGGAGGTTTAGGTCGAATCGTCACACAGAACCTGCATCGAGGTGGCGCCTTACCATCGAGTCTTGGTGTTCAACAGGCCAAAGCGCTTTTCAATGGTCATCAACATCTCGTAGGTTTGCTCCCAACCGTGCTCTAATTGATCCCCCCAACCCCTTGTGTGGACCATTTGAGCGGCAGTTGTCTCCCTCTGCATTCCAATGCAAGACGCCCCGGGCTACGCGTACTTCAGTTCAACCACCTCGGGCGCGAGGGACTTCAGTACACCGAGGCTTGTCTTCTGCCAGGTGATCTGTGAATTCATGATGATAATGGCCTTATAGCGACCGCCTGCCGGTTCACCCTTGACCCACGTTACCCAATCGACAAATAGCCGAATCGCAGAAGAGTTGACGAACGTCAACCCCGAAAGATCAATCACGAAGGACTTTCGCGAGTCGGCTAGGTTGGCATTGTGTATGGCTCGAAAGAACGGCGCGATACCTTCGGCAGGGTCTCGCGTGGCAATCGTGCCGGTGAGGGTAAGTTTGCCCTCTGGCTCGAGGCTGAGTGTTACCGCTGGGATTTGTGGGATGGATACTTTTTCCAGTTGGCTCATAAGACTGCTCGCGCGGTTACACGGATGCGACCACCCGGTTCTTCGGTGACGGAAAGATCTGCCCTGCACTCGTAACGTAAGCGTGCGAGGCCGAGCCGTGCGCTAGCTGTCGGATCTCGTGACGCGCGTTCAAATGCAGCGAGATACGCCTGTTCAGGGTCTGTTTGGTGCAGCTGTTCCAGTTCACTCTTCAGTGAACCATAGTGCTCGATCTTTGGTGAGCTGCATACCGAAACCACCAGCTCTTTGCCGTCCATCGTCATGAGCAGCTCGAGTTCGCTGAACGAGTCGCGATCCGAGTACTTGACGGCGTTTTCCAAGGTCTCTTGGATCATGACCTGCGCACGATCAGCGAGCGCGGGCTCGTTGAAGGTCGACGCGCAGAAGAACCGTCCGAATTCGCGGATCCCATCGATGTAGATCCATGCAGGACGAAACCGGACCATTACTGCGGGTTCATACGGCCCAACATTGATTGATTCTGGAAGCTTTAGCTCGGTCACTGTCCCTCTTAAACCTACGCCTTACGTGGCGTGCCTGGCAATGGAAGTGCTCTACGGGCGAGTACACTACTCGGGGAGGTTGCATACCGATCGGCGCGACCGAGTAAGAACTTAAGTGGTAGCCGGAAGCCGTTAAGTGCCAATCGTTGCACCGCTTGCCTACCGTCTGGTACCCCCTTTGTCTCAGGAATTCGGGGCAATAGCCTGGCCGTCACGGGGTGTGTCTTGCCGATTATGCTAGGGAATTCTCTAGGTTCCACGACGGCGCAGGATCTTCTCAGGCCGCTCTGCGTGAAGTCTGGGTGAACGCCATACAGCGGCGCCTCCGATATCTCGGATTCGAGTGTGGGTAGGCGATTATTCTAGACCCGCCGGCTGCCGTATCACTATCAAGAGGGCAACGTAGACCGGTTCCTATGAAGAATCTACCGATCCGGATCAAGCTAACACTGCTCGCTGGCATTCCTGTGTTGGGCGCACTCTTGCTCGCCCTACAGATCGTTGCCGACGCTCGCATGCAAGTGCAGAAGAACAAGTCTTTGGGCACCATCGAGCACGTGGCGCAACTGTCTGAGGCCATGGGCAGGTTAGTCAGTGAGCTGCAAAAGGAACGGGCCTTCGCTGCGAGGTTTCAAGGACGACTCGCCGAAGCGACTAAAACAGGGGATTCAGGTCGTGCGGCACCAGCGGAATCCGCCGCCAGCGATGCGGCTGCCGAGGTGAAAGAGCCCTTTGCGCGGCAATCGGTTGTAACTGCTGAGGCAAGCGCGCACCTGAATCGACTCGTTACGACTCGGGACGTAGAACGCTTGCCGGATCGCCTAGCGGCGGACGTGCGCGATGCGACCGCCAGCCTGGAACAGCTTGCTGCGCATCGGACACAGGTGACTCAGAAGACGATGGACCTTACTAAGGTCCTCGAGAAGTACGATCGACCTATTCGCGCACTGACAGAGGGAATCGCCGCCCTGTCAGAACTCACGGATAACGGTGAACTGTTGAGGTTAACAACTTCATTGGTTTCCGTTCTTCAATTCAAGGAACGCGCAAGTCAAGAACACGCACTGCTCGCCTATGTGTTCGAGGTGGGGTCGTTTCCTCCCGGTAGCTATCGCTCGTTCGTTACACTCACCACTGAAGAGGCTGTCTACATTGATGCGTTCAAGACGACCGCGTCATACGAGCAGGTACAGCTCTATCAGCGTGCAATTACCAAGGACGTCGCTGACCGCACTAAACGCATTCGGACCGTTGCGCTCGAGAGCACCGAAGACGGATTCGCCGTCGATCCCGATGAGTGGTTTCGGGTTCAGCAGGAGAAGTTGACGCAGATTGGTGCAGTCGAGCGCGAGCTGCATAGCCGTGTCGGTGCCGTAGCACAGCAACGGATCTTGGAAACGAGGAAGGCGGAGTGGACCAGCGCCGCGCTGGTGATTGTCGTCATCATCGTCGTTGTGGTCATGGCTTGGGTAATCGCCCGCGGTATTACGCGTCGAGTAACTGCACTGCGACACGTGGCGGAGTTGGTGGGCCAAGGTAATCTCGCGATCCGCGTCGACGTGACGTCCAAAGACGAGCTCGGCGCACTTGGTAGCGCATTCAACGAAATGATCAGCGAAATTGGCAGTGCCAGGATGGCGCTCGGCAACCAGATTCGCATGGCAAGAGAGCTGGAGATTGCGGCGTCGTTACAACAGGCGATTCTGCCTCCTTCGCCGGCACATTCCGATTTCGAGTTTGCGGGTAGAATGCAGCCAGCTGATGAGGTGGGCGGAGACTTTTACGACGTTCTGCGCACCGGCGTTTCCGATATGTGGGTCACCATTGGAGATGTATCGGGTCACGGCTTGGAGGCGGGTCTAGTGATGCTCATGACGCAGTCCGCTTTTGCGTCCCAATTCCGAGCGAGCCCAAAGGCACGTCCGAGTGACACGATTCGGAACGTCAACCATCTACTGTGTGAGAACATTGCCGAGCGGCTCAAGGACAAGAAGTACGTAACCGCACAGATCTTCGCCTATCGAGGGGACGGTCGCTTCGCGTTGGCCGGAGCGCATCAACCCACGATCATTTATCGGGCGTCGCAGAAGCGCTGTGAGGTACTCGAGATCTCTGGTCCCTGGTTGGGGATTGATCCGACAGTAACGGAGATCCCAGAACAAGAGCTGCAGCTCGATCCCGGCGATATCTTGTGCCTCTATACGGATGGACTTTCGGAGGCGCGCAATGAGCAGGGAGAATTGTTCGATTTGCCTCGCCTTGTCGATCTGATCAGCACCACTGCCGCCTCCAGTGATGACGTCGACGCGATTGCGGACACGGTCTTTCGGGTGATCGGACAGCACGCGCACATCCACGACGACGACTGGACGATGCTGCTCGTACGGCGCCGGGTTGGCACGAATTAGTGGCGCGATTCCGTCGCACGATGGATTCTTCGGACCCGCCGCTGGCGGCGAATTTCGGTGTCGATCGCTGTGGGCATTCCCAGCGCCCTTCATGCGCCGCCTGCTTGCGCGAGCACTGTCTCAGTGGAAAGCCTCACTTCGTGCACCTCTCCACTTCGCGTCGTCTCAAACTCGAATTCCTTCTGCCACTTGCCATTCCCTCAGCTCAAGAGAGGCTCTGGCGGGGCGCGAAACAACGACCTAGCATCGCGACCCGACGCAGAGTTACTGCCGCGGCGACGTTGGGCTCGGCCGTGTAGGCCGAGGCAGGCGAGGGGTCATGTCAATCAGTGGCGGCAGCAGCTGCGGCAGCTTCGGTAAGTTAGGCAGCGATGGTGGGGCGGGGAGCTGTTTGATGAGCCGATTGAGCGTGGCGGCATCGGGCAATGGCGGGAGCCCCAAATTCAGCAAGTCGACGACAGAGATGGGACGTAGGCCGCACCCATTGCCAATGCGTTTGATCACCTTTGCTTGATCCAGGTGGCTGGTCTCCGCGTCGATTTGGATCCTCACGGGAACTGCGCCAGCGATCAACTTTGGCGTGTTCTTCTGAGTCCAGCGTCCCAGCTCACCACTGACTTGCTCCGCGGCCCAGCCCTTGGCCAGGGTGGAGCAGTCCAGCAGTGTGGTCAGCTCGGCGCGCAAACGAAGAGAGACGAGTTCTCGATCAATGCGTCCATGGCCAAACAGTCTAATATCGCCGTTCTTCAGTTCGAGGCCTCGCAGTTGCATCTCCAACCCGAGCGCGTCGAGTTCGAAATTTGCTCGCGCCGTCGATGCATCACTGAAGCGATAGCCCTTGAGTTCAGGGGGAAACGGCGGCGTGAAGCCGGCGAAGTCCAGCGTGAATGCCCCCGTCGTTTTTCCACTGGCCTTACTGCGAAGCGCTGTGACGAGGCCCTGGACCTGACTCTGGGCAAAAGCGTCAAGACCCGTAGTTGCGCCGAACCGACCCCAAAAATCCAAAAACGCAAAAGGCTGGAAAGAGAATTTTAGCTCTTCCTCAGTGCCGAGGCTGCGGTAGGCGGCGTGCCATTTCGATTCGTGCAGGCTGGGCCCCCAACCGAGTTCGAAGTTGCCGTTCTGGCTTCTAAT
>JBLNFG010000661.1:0-8474 GCA_050263495.1 Myxococcales bacterium
ACCCTCGATTGGGGGTACATGGGAAGAGTAGAGACAGACGGGAGCGAGTTGCGGTGTGAGGGCAAACTCGTGGATATCGATACTGGCCGCTTACTTCCCGATACCTCGTAACCACCGGCGCTCAATGACCAACAGGCGCAGTATGCACGGAATTCTTAGACGCCCGGCTTCGGAGATCCGTCGCACCGCGATATCGCAACGTGGCATGGTGAAACTGGCACTTCACTTGTTGCAGCTCTGTTGGCTGCTGGCAATACTCGTCCTCCCTCAAGTCTGCCTCGGCTTCGTGCCGATTTGCGGCGCATCCGGCAGTCTAGCCCTAGCCTTTCATAACGCCACGCCCCACCTCCCCCACGCGCGCGGAACAAGCGGAGCTTGTGAGCACGCGTTTGCCGGGGAGGTCGCGCAGCCGCAGGCGAACTCGAGTGCACGCGAAGTAGCAGCGCGGTCACTCGCATCGCCGAGGATTGCGCGAGTGGGGGCAGCATCACATTTAGGAATGCCGAAAGATCTCGTCGCGAGTGACGGCGCCGTGGCGTGGAGTGCGTCGCATTCGGCGTATGGACGAATCGTCTCGACGTATGCCGATCCGGACGCACAGGCTCGTTACGGCACGGCCGTCAAGAGTCCGTTCCGCTTACTCGGACAAATAGCGGACGAAGACGCAGAGCTGTGTTGGACGCGGTTCCGGTGTTTCGATCCCGAGACGGGGACGTGGATGAGCACGGATCCGTTGGAGATTGAGGGTGGGCTCAATCTGTATGGGTTTGATGGGGCGCCGACAAGGTTTGTAGATCCGCGCGGACTGTCAGTCATAAGATCGAGAATTCACGACAGCGACACTTTGGTCAAAGAGGCGAAGGAAACCGGAAAGTCACATCAGAAATCCATTGACCGCCTCACGGAGGAGCTCTCCAAGGGAAATCTGAATCCAGGAATAGGAACCAAGCCGATTGGGCAAGGGATCTCGGAGGCTCGCGCTCGCGATGGGGCGCGCGTGTACTTTCGGCAAGACCGAGAAGGAAACGTGGAAATACTAGGCAAGTCGAACAAGGCGAATCAGCAGAAGGTCATCAACGAAGTGCTCAGAGTCTTCGGGTGAGCGATATGGAATCAGCTTTTTCATTTCGAGTCGTGGGTGCTCAATCTTGGGATGTCAATGACGACAACGTTGACGTTGAAGTGACTCTGCACGACGGGCGGCGCTATGGAGCGACGTTTTTCACGCTCTCAAATATTGCTCACTTGTTTGAAAAGAATAGACACACGGGCGAGTGCGGCGGTGGCACGTATCTTTGGGCACGTGGCATGGTGATTCTGAAGGATCTCTCGCCGGACACGATGCACGCGACAGTGAAGGATCTGATGCAAGTTGACGAGCTTGAATGTGCCTTTGAACCCCTCGACCCGCTACGGTGAATCCGAGCGCAGGCCTACACCGACAATTGGACTTCAGACACTCGGTCAGTAGACCAAAACACTGTCTTGATCGTCGACTACTCTGGAGAAGTCTTAGTCGAACGCGCCCAGCAATGCGGCTGCTTCGGTTTGCCCGCCCATTGCGTTCGCATAATAGAACTGTTGCACGAACAGACCGCGGAAGGTCGCATATGAGCCTTCCTCAATCTTGTCAGTCTCAAATGGCGTCACAAAGTAGATGGCCTTCAAACCATCCGACATGAGTGTTCCAACGAATACTGGGCCATCGCGCTGTATCTGGACGACCTGACCTGATGCGGTGACGATCTTCCCCCGTGACGATGCAGGATCTTTCATTGCCGCACCTCGTGTGCACGTCGGCAGGTGGCGCAAGCCTGCTTTTCCGTTTGCAAGCAACGGCTCCGTCGCCTTGTCAACGACGGCGGCGCTCAACTCTGTGCCGTCCGTCGCCTGCTTAACGGCCATGCCTGCCGATGTGGCTCCAACAATAGACGAAATCAGTGATCCGTCCTTCTGGTTCGCAGAGGATGCAACCAGCCTCGCTGCGACAACAGAATCACACGTGTTCGCAGAAATGCAGCCATCGGCAAAGAGTTTTGCCTCACTGAGCCGCGCTGCAGGGCCGACTTTTCTCAGTCGTTCCGTCTTTGCGGCATCCTCTTCAGATTTCTGGCGGGCACGTGCATCAATCTCGGCCTGCATTCTGTCGCTTGCGGTGCGCGGCTCCACCGCGACACTAGGCTCAGCAGCAAAGGCCTCCTTGGACATTGCGCGAGCGCGAGATGACTCATCCTCGCAGGACATGATGAACATCAAGAAGGTACATTGCAGAGCTAGCCACGGCATTCGACTGAGGCGCCCCAGAGTCATAGATGGCTAGTCCATACCGATTCCGAGCAGAGCATCAACGAATCGCAGCGCGTCTCCTGGGCGTTGTGCGTCGACCCAAAAACCCTAGCAGCCGCGCTCATGGATTTGGGTACCTCAGAATCTCGCCCTCGCCGCTATCCCCTGATCCCCCGGCATCCAATACGGCGCGACCACGACCGCTCCCCGCTGCTCGCGTTTCTCTTTCGTATTCGGCCACAGTAGATAGGTCGCGATCGTGGCTGTACTAAGTACTCCGGCGGCGATGAACGCGGCGTGGCTCAGGGTGGCAGTGCTCTTCATGCGGTCGCGCGCCGAATCCAAATCGGCGCACGCGGTCGGACGGATCCCGGATGCGCAAACACCGGTGTTGTCCGTCTGTTTGTCGATAGACAGCCAAGCAGAATCTACGTCTTTCTTTGCTGACGAGTTCGCCATCCAGTAAGCCGTACCGATGCCAGTTGCAACGGCAGTAAGGGCCGCCCCGCCGATGAGCACGTACAGCTGCGCATTGGATTCGGGTTGTGACGTCATGCCCTGGACACTGCCTCCAGAAGCCGTCGAGCGTGACGATTGAGTCGTTGCAACGGAGGCTGCCGCCGCGTTAGGTGGTGATACTTCGACTGGTAAGCTGACGGATGCCTCTTCACCGGCCTGGACGGTCACGTTCACCCGTTCGGAGGCTCCATCGGCGCTTTTGGCCTGGAACGTGTGGGCACCGGGTTCAATCCAAATTTCGCTTTGGGGTGTCTCTCCGGTGGGTACACCATCGACAAGAACCGCTGCACCGGAGGGCACCGAGATGACCTTGACGCGCCCCAGGTGAGTTCGACAGACGGCGAGCTGCTCGGCAGCTTCCGTGCGTTCCTTAGCGTGCTCTGGTGGGATCACCGCGAGATACTGGGACCAGTGGGCGGCGGCCTCACGGAACTTACCCAGCTTCATCTCCGTGTCCGCGAGCATTTCGATGAAGGATGCCTCTGGACTGAGCTTGACTGCGGTGAGCAGGGCGCCTCGCGCGGTCGCGAAATCGCCTGTGCGGTAGGCCATGATCCCCGTTCTGACGAGCGCCTCCAAATCACCAGCCCTGGCGCTGCCGGCAGGGGTCGACTCGCTCTGAGCCGCGGCAGTGGTCGCGACCGTGATCCCTCCCATTGATGCCAGGAACAACAGCGGGAGGGCTCTGCATCGGATCCGTGACTCGCGCATGTTAGTGATCCTTACTCTAGACGCGTTGCGAATCGGTCACGATGGCCTTGGTCAAAGCCAGAACCGGTAGACACTCATGGATCCGGAAAGCTCGGTGGCGACCAAGACGAGACGTTCGGCCGCTGCGTCATAAGCCATCACCCGAGGCTGAATGCCGGGATAGGCGGAACTCAGATCGAAGACTCCAAGGGTGGCGAAGGACTGATCGAGAGAGCCGCTAGTGCTCACGGTTCCGTACCTCTTCAGCGTGTAGCTGCTGTTACCGGAAGCGTCCGTCTCAGCGGTCAGCACCACCACCTTTCCGTCAGCTTGGAGCAACGAAGCGAGGGTATAACCCGTCTCCGTAATGATCTGTGTGCCACGCGTGCCAAATCCCGAGGCAATTTTCCCAAAAGAGTCCACAGCAACCAGAGCACTGCCGTGGGGATTGGTGTACCGACTGTCGCGAATAGCACAATTCAGGACCGCGATGAGTACGGTGTTCACTCCCGATAGAAGCGACTGTACCTCGTTGGCGTACTGGGCCTTGGAATCCCAACAGGGTACGCTGATCACTCCTTGCGTTCCAAAGTGGTCGTTGTCCACGGCACCCGTTCCCAGCAATCGTCCAATTTCGAATTGGCCAAGCTCGCCGAGTGCTGAGGCGTAGACGACGTTGTTCGCGACGTCTGCGGCCAGGTTCTTGGTTCCCGCCAAGGTGGTTGGGGCAAGGAACGTGCTGTCGACGATTCCGTCGCCAGAGTACGCAATTGGAGCGGGGGAAGCGATCAGTGCGCCTGATCTGTAGCCGACCATCGCCGTAGAATTGGTCGGCAGCAAGACATCCAGGCCACCGTTGAAGGTCTTGTCACTGAGCCCGCTCTCCGCCAACTTGCGTAGGTAGTGAACCGCCAAGGCCGTGCCTTCGAGTTGAGTCACTGACACATAGAGTTGATCCTTGTTCACGGCCATTTGGTTCAGGGTGGAGTCTTGCTGACCAAAACTATCCATCCTCCCGTCGGCATCGAAGGTAGAATCGAGCATGCCATTGGCGGCGAGCCGTAACACCCACGCGCGACTGATCCCAATGAACGTGTTGCCACCGATGAGTGTGCGATGCTGGCTGTCGATGGCGAGAGCGTAGGGGAAGTCCGAAGGCACGGACCAGCCCGGGACTGGAGCAATCGCCTTGACAGTCGTTTTGCCGCTACTAGCGAAACTGACGTCCAGTTTACCGCTCGCGTCCGCCACATAGAGTTTCGCAGACGCCGTCGATTTGATGCTCGGATCGGTCGCGCTGGAGGCAGTGATGGTGATCGGGTAGGGTCCACCGCTATTTGCACTCGGCTGAGCCACGAACTGTAGTTCGGAAGTGGTGGCCAGATCTGGCACTGCAACGGGGGTCGCAGCGATTCCCCCTGGCACGCCTTCTACTACCACATTGACCACGCCGTAGTCGGAACCGTCACGCTTGATGGTGAGCGGAATCGGAGTGATTTTCCCGGACAAGATTCTGAGATTAGGACTAGGCAGGTTCAAAGTGACGCGCGCAAACGTGGCGGGTGGTGCGCCGGCGGCTCCGGCAAGACTGGCCTCTCCTGCGCTCGCGGTTCCCGCTGTTGGCGCACCAGCAGCGCCTGCGACACTAAAGCCGCCCACTCCGACGAGAAGCGGCAAGCCTGCCGCGCCCGCTTGAAGAAACGAGCTTCCCCCTGCCGGATACGCTGATCGCGCTCCTGTTCCGCCCAAACCAAAGCCTGGCGCGCTAGTTGCCCCCGCAGCCGAAAGCGTAGTTCCAGCCGCGCCACCCGTTGGTTCGGGTGTTTTGTAGTCGTCGGAACAGCCAGCTAGAGCCGCAGCCACGGTACAGGCCACCACCGATCCACATTGGAATATCGTCAAAGATGTCTTCATTACGAGCCTCTGCGAGATGTCATGAGTCTTGTCGTCGCTCGTGAGCACTCGTTTCCTGGAAAACGAATAGGAAACGTCAGGGCACGGCGAGCAGCAGCCAGCTTTCTTGAACGAGAAAGGCTCGCACCAAGGGAGCCCCGAGGCCGACCACGGCTAAGGAACACCCAACCGCAACTACGCAGAGCAGCACGGCATACTCGGCCGTAACCGTTCCTTGGTCGCTCCATAGAAGGTCAGTGCGGGCCTGCATGCCCCCTCGTCGGCTGCACCCTGAACCGGTTTCCTGAAATCGACGCGAAGCCATTCAGTCTTCCGGTGGGCAAGTGGACTGCACCGACGTCGATTGCCAGTCTCCTGGCGGCGATTGCACGCCGGCACCTGCTCTGGACCGTACCGTGGCGAGCACGCTAGCCAAGACGACCGCATTCCTGTACGCGAGGGCACAGCCGATTAACTGGATAGGAACAAGCTGCAGCGCCTCGCGCGAAGCATCCTGCGTGTAGCGCGGGAAGTGGAGGGCCAACTCGTCGCCGCTGATGGCATGCCGATCCAGATACTTGATGCCTGGCCATTCGGTGGGATCTGGGTGTTGGAGCAGTTGTGGAAGGAACTCGGTCTCGACGCCGTCTTGAAGCATCACGCAGGGGCGAAGCGCTCGACGATGGTGCGTCTGCTGGACGCGCTCTTCGTGGTGGTAGTCAAACGGACACTGGAGCCTGTATCGAAGCTCTACTGCTGGGAGCAGTGGCTGCGCGAGGGGCAGCAATGTACACTATCGCCGGCAAGCGAAACGGCTCCGTCCGGAGTTCGATCGATGGCAAATGCATCTGGGCCTCATTGATGAAGCCAAGGTCGTCGTCTAGACTGATCCAACACTGCCAACACTGCCGTCCGTCGATCCGACGAAGGTTTCTGGTCCGACGCGCTAACGCGCTTCGGCTTCTCCGGTGCTTCACTGTGTCGTCGCGCGGGCGCAACGGATGCCATTTTCAAGAAAGCCCATTGGGCCCAACACGAACCGGGAGGTTGCTCTGAGCTCCCGAACACGCCCAAGAGATGTGGAATAGTCGCCGCCCCGTTGGACGACAAGGTCATTCCTTTGGGGCGTCGTGCCGCAATTCTCCAGACAAGGCGCGTCAGTATACGCGGCTGTACCAACTCCCATCGTAAGCTCGGACAGACTCCCCGCCAGATCCAAGTGGCCGAAACGCCCGCTGCCTGCGGCACATTGACCTACGCGGGCAGGGGGGCAGGTGGGACATCCGGTGTTAAAATCGGCATGAACTCCAGGGATTGGCGAATCAGCGCCCCAGGGATAGAGTCGATTCTCGTCTCCACCCGCTGCAGCAAATTCCCACTCCGCTTCCGTGGGAAGCCAGCCCCCGTCCCAGATACAGAACGCTTTGGCCACTGCGTACCCGATGCAGTTGCGAGGAGCCGTCTGCTCTGCGCTCGCTTCGCGGCTCGTTGCGATGCAGATCTCCATGGAGTGCACTATCTTGTCGCTCGTCGATTCCAACTGGGCCATCTCAAGCTCTCCTAACCACCCGCTTGCTTCCAAGTTAATGCTGGCTCCTGCGCCCAGCTTCGGATTGCCGCGCGTGCGCCACGAGTTGAAGCCTTGCACAAAGCGTTGGAACCGACCAACCGTCACTTCGTACTTGTCAAGCGAATACGGCTTGAGCGTTACCGCGTGTTCAGGCAATTCGTTGGGCTCTCCCTCCGCAAACGCGTCCGCCCCACCAACGCTACGTCCCATCATGAACGTACCTCCCGGAACGGGCAAGGACGTACAGCAACTCTCTCCGTTGCAGTCTTTACTGCCCTCGCCGCAAGATGCCCGTATGACACACTGATCTTCAACGCAATCCTCGCTCTCGGAACAGCGTTTGTCGCAGGCACCGCAGTGGTCGGGGTTGTCTTTGAGGCTCACACACGCGTCCGCGCAAGGAACGTAGCCTGTTTCGCAGACACATTGCCCTGCCTGACAACTCGAGTGTTCGCCGCAGGCATGCTCGCAGGAGCCGCAGTGCAGGTCGTCTTGGTTCAAGTCGATGCAGTTCGTGCCGCACTGCCCTTTGAGACAAACGCACGCATACTGGCTATCGACACTGCCACAGCGAGAGCCCGGCATGGTCTGTTCACAAACTGCCGCCACGTCGCCGTCGACAGAGTCCATCTGTCCGTCGCAGTCGTTGTCGATACCATCGCAGAGCTCAGGGCTTGGCTGGCAGACGCATTCAACAGAGTTGCTTTTGCTCGTGCAGACCATTCCTGTAGCGCACGGGGCATTTGAACCACACGGGCCGCCACAAACCTTTTCACTCTGGCTGACTAAGCACTCGCTTGCAGCACAGTCAGCCGCCGTAACACAAGCGCTGCCATCGGGAGCTCGCGTGGCCAGACCGCAGACTGTGCCGCGACACGCCAACCCCACGTCACACTTTCGCTCATTACAGCAGCGCTCGCCTTGACCACCGCATTCGCTAGCCCCGCTAGTCGCGTTACCACCACAACCCATGCATCCGACAAGAATCAGCCAGTGAAGGAGGTAAGCGCGCGTCTCTGACATAACGAACTCACTATAGAGTGGGGCCCACGGCATGGCAACCAAGCACTCCGTGGGCCTACTGCTTTTCACACTCGCATTGGGTTACGGTCGTAGTGGTTCCCACCAGCGCCAAGTGGCGTTTGGATAGGCCGACGACTCATACTTCGGTGCCGCCGACGGAGCGAGCGGCTCTACACCGACAATGATGAACACCTCAATGCCCTTCAAGGCAGCATTGTCGTTGCGCCAGCCTTCGTCCGTAGTCGGGGGCGTGGAGGGGGCGATGGTTTCGTCTGCCGAGTGTTCTCGAAGCGCTGCTGCAGCTTCTTCGTTGACGTTGATGGCCCAGTCTCCGTACAGCGGCGACCCTTGCACGCCACCAAAGGCCAATGCGCGAGGAGTTGTGAGCGCGAGGCTATCCTGTATCTCATCCACAACCCCTTGCGGGCTGGCGGCGCTGTCAATAGCGGCTTCCAGCATCTTGACAGACTTCGGATCCGTGCGAACCGGAGCT
>JBLNFG010000662.1:0-4306 GCA_050263495.1 Myxococcales bacterium
GCATGAGATCAAAAACCCCCTCGGTGCGATCAAGGGAGCTGCGCAGCTCTTGGGCGACGACCACTCTGGGACCACGATGGATCCGAGCTCGCAGGAGTTTGTCGGCATCATCCTCGAGGAGGTGGAGCGGCTCGACCGCGTCGTGGGTAACGTGCTCGACTATGCCCGCCCATCTCAAGGTACACCGTTCGTCATTGACGTTAACGCAGCAGTGAGGCGAATGGTTCAACTGCTACAGAGCGAGCGCAAGGAGGGACTCAACATCGAGGTGCAACTCGTGGAGGAGTTGACGCCGGTACGGGCGGATCCAGAGCAGCTGCGACAAGTGTTGATCAATTTGGTCCGCAATGCGGTGCAGGCAATGAATGGCCGTGGCACGGTGACGATTACCACTTGGCAACGCCATGGGTGGCGTCCCGGTTGGAGCGGACCGCGAACGGGTTCTGATTGGGTGGAAATTGCGGTTCGTGACGAGGGTCCCGGAATTCAACCCCAAGTGCTTGAGAACTTGTTCGTTCCTTTCTTCACGACGAAAGTTCAAGGAACAGGTCTCGGTCTTGCGATTAGCCAGCGGCTAATCGAATCGATGGGCGGACGAATCCTCGTGGCCTCTCAACTCGGACAGGGCTCCACGTTCAGCGTGGTTTTGCCCTCTTGTACTGACAGCATCACTCCACTGCCCAAGGCCAAAATCTCCGTGTCAGAGTTGCGCACATAAGAGAGCGGGTTCGTCGTCAGTCGATTGAGCGACGAGACGCGCGTGAGCACCAGCCGCGTGCGTTGTTCTGCAGTGTCAGCCATGGCATCACGCGCGGCCGCGTTGGACTGCTCCCCGAGGAAGATCGGCGCGAGTCCCAGCGCAGTCCCAACTTGAACCGCGCGCGTCGGGGAACGGCTGAAGGATGGAACTGACGTCTGCGCGGCGGTCGAGCGCCCCAAGGGAACGTCAGTCTGAGTGGCCGTTCTGCGGCAAATCGCGAGTGCGACTGCGACGCAAGCTGTGCGACCCCGAGCCGGCGCAGCCCCGAGCCGAGTGCCCGTCGTTGTTCGGCTTTTGGCGTTTGTACGCCGAACCAACCAACCAATGCAGACCAGGCCAGCCGCCGAGAGAAACCCGACCTACCGTTTCGAAGGCAGTCGAACGAAACTAGTGATGGCTTCGCTTGACCCCAAGGACTTGGCAACGCTACTTTACGACCTGTGTCCTGTCCGCAGGTTGTGGCCAGGCCAGAATGAGTGCCCGTCCGCGGACATGCCTGAGGGAACCAAACCGCAACTGATTCGCCACCCAACCGGCTCTCGCCGCTTGGGGCTATCTCTACGTTTCATCTCCGGAAAGTACGAGGGGGGTGAATTCCCCCTGGAGAATGACAAGGACATCGTGGTTGGGCGCTCAAGCGAGCTCGACATGGTGCTGGTAGAGGAAATGGTGTCGCGTCGTCACGCGAAGATCACCGTTCACGCTGGCAAGATCACGATTGAGGACTTGGGCTCGACGAACGGCACGTTCGTCAATGGTGAGCGGATCCAGAACGCGGAATTGCACGAAGGCGACCGCATCTTAATCGGCACCAGCATTCTCAAGGTGGTTCCCGAAACACCGATGGGCAGCGATTCGCGCTCCAACGTGAAGCCAATTGCTCCAGGGGTGCGCAAGGGAGGGCGGCATCGACCAGGTTCACTGCCCGGTGGTAGCGATGAGGCACCACGCATGACGGGGCATCTCGAAGAAGTCCCGTTGCCAGACCTGCTGCAACTCTTCTCGACCAGTCGAAAGAGTGGAGTTCTTGTGCTGCACCATGAAGGCAAGGTCGGCAGGATTATGCTCGACAACGGCCGAATCCACTTCGCGCTGATTGAAGAACAGCCCGAAGTGCTGCCGTTCAAGTGCATCTACCGCATGATGGAATGGCAGACAGGGTTCTTCGAACTCGAGCCACCGGACTCGATGCGCTACAAGGGCGCGCTCGACGCGGCCGTTCCCGAGATCCTGATGGAAGTGCTGCGCCAGCAGGACGAGATGACCACGGTCAAGCATAAGCTTCCACCGATGGAGTCGTCGCTTCAGCTCAAAACGCCGATGGCAGCTCCACTCAACGAACTCGAGCCGCGGCAATTGGACGTGCTTCAGATGGCTCTGAACAGTCCAAACGTGTCGGCTCTGTTCGAGCGCAGCAAGTATTCTGACCTCGATACAGCGCGCATTTTGGTGGAGCTTCTGACACGCGGATACCTGCAGGCTTCTGGAAAGTAACGATTGCCCCAGGCTGTCCGCGCGTTCCGCAAGCGCTGTGGCTATGGGCGAGCGGCCGGTTGAATCGTGCCAGAAGCGAATGTTGGACCTTCGCACGTGGTCATCGGCAACCCTAGTCTGTCATGCTTGCCAGAGTGGCACGTGCATCCGAGTCCGCAATTCGAGGCTCCAACGTCAGGGAGTTTCCGCGCGAGCGTGTCGCTGACGCTGAGCTCGTCGCACGTGTGGCGGCCGGTGACACGCAGGCCGTGAGCCTTGTGTGGGACCGCTACGCGTCCGCCGTTCGCGCGGCGTTGTTTGCTTGCCTCGGGCCGGACCATGCCATCGACGACTTGCTGCAAGAAGTCTTTCTTGGTTTTTATCGGCGCGCTGGACAGATCCAGAACCCGTCGGCGCTGCGATCGTACTTACTCGGCGCGGCGGTGCGCAGCGCGACGTTCGAGCGTCGCACTCGCGCCAGACGTTCGCGATGGCTAGGCTTGTTTGCATCGGACGCGGGCCACGCGGTGGTGCACTCACCGGAAGTCGAAGCCAACGATGTCGTGCGAACACTGGTCAGGCTGCTGTCATCAATTCCCGCACGCGCTCGCGAAGCTTTCGTATTGCGATACGTTGACGATCTTTCGCCGGCCGAAGTCGCAGTAGCGCTAGGGGTCTCTGAATCGACAGCAAAGCGCGCCATCTGCAAAGGGCGCGAACGCATGCTCAGCCTGGCTGCGAAGGATTCAGTATTGCGCGGCTTCCTGTCGACCATGTTGGGGGGGCGCTCATGAACCAGTTCGAGCTCCACAACGAGCAACACGCCCGAGATTTAGGCGCTTGTCTCCGCGATGCAGCGCACGTAGATGCCAGTACGGAACACTTGGCGCTCGAGGGGGAGCGGCTGCGCCGCGCGCTAGCACAGGTGAGTCGTGCGTCGGTCCCTGATCTCCGTTCGCGGCCATACGCGCCCTGGATGGTCCTAGCGGCCGCCGCCACTATGGTTCTGGTGGTCGGCTCCGCCGTCTGGCTTTCGCGCGGGCGCCAAACGTCGCCGTTGACTCTCGACGTCATTGGTCCCTGTCGCGTGAGTGAAAGCAATATCGCGTGCCCGCCGGCGGTCACTACGCTACTCAAGTTCTCCGACGGCTCGACCGTGGTTGCACACGGCGGGGCGCGCTTACGGGTCCCTGAGATACACACTGATGGTGCGACGTTGATGTTGGACACGGGGCGTGCCACCGTGAACGTCAAGCATCAGCGTGCGAGCACGCGCTGGACAGTGGTGGCAGGTCCATTCGCGATTGCGGTGGTCGGCACGAAGTTCGATGTCGAGTGGGTGCCGGCGAGTGAACGGCTCTCGATCGATATGGTTGAGGGGCTGGTAGAAGTTGGGGGACCGAAATTCAGCTCTCCCGCGACGGTACGCGGGGGGCAACGCTTCGAAACGAATTCGAATGAAGCTCGCTGGGCGGTGACACCGCTCTTGGAGCCTGCTCAGCTGCCGAATGAGTCGCCCGTGCCTTCCGGTGCCGCGCAGTCTTCCGCGCCACGTCGCAATGATGCGCCATCAGCAAGCGACGCACCCTTGGGTGCGGTCAGAGCGCGTTCCGAGGGTGCGGTCGGAAGAGGAGCAGCCAGCTCCGTCCGACCCACGGCGGTGGCTACGCCGTCGGAGCCCGTGGCCCCACCGCCCGTCAAGCAACCTGCTGCGAGTTCTGTCTCATGGCCTAAGTTCGTTGCGCGAGGTGACTCGCAACGCGTCCTTGCGGAGGCAGAGGCCATGGGGCAGGCCGTCTGCTTCGCTCAGTGCAGCGGTGCGGATTTGAGGGCACTCGCCGACGCCGCGCGATACTCAGGGCGACTGGATATGGCAGAGGCTTCTCTGCGCGCGTTACGCGGTCGGTTCCCGTCTCAAGCGCCTGTAGCCGCCTATCTTCTGGGTGCGGTCGATGAGGCGCGTGGGCGTAATGCTTCCGCGCTGAGGTGGTATGAGGCTTACATCGCCGAGGCGCCGAGAGGTGGCTTTTTCTCGGAGGCACTCGCTGGTCGGCTGCGTATGCTGATCGCCAC
>JBLNFG010000663.1:0-4532 GCA_050263495.1 Myxococcales bacterium
GACGGATGCCCTCGGCAATTCTCTCGTCCGAAGTCGCTGCCTGCCAGGCTGGGTCAGAAAGGTTCCGTGCCCCTGACGCTGGTCCGTCCGGACCGTCCCCCGCGCCCACGCGCCCATGACAGCGAACGCACTGGGCAATCCATGCCTTCATCGCGCGTGCCGCTCCCGAGCCTTCGCTTGAGTGTGGCGATGAACCGACAGGGGCTGGCTGCTGGACCTCTTCGGAAGATGCCGTCACTTCGGCCTGGTCGTGATCCGAAGCCTGCCACGGTCGCACTTTCTGTGACGGGCTTTGACACGCGACACATAAGAGCGCGCTAACGATCCACGTGGATGAGAAGGCTCGATGCATCACGCGGGTCGACTAGCACGCTCTGAACGCCACAGCAGCCGCGGGGCAAGGTTTACTCGAACTTCTTGCCGCCACCTGTTGGCTCGAGGTTCTGATAATTCTTGCCTTCCCAGACCGCGACTTTGAACTCGATCCGCTGATTCTGACCAGCTTTTGGCTTCTTGTCGCCAAACCCTACCGCGATCAACCGCTCCTGGGGAGCGCCGCGCTCGACGAGTGCCTTCCGAACAACGAGCGCTCGCTGTCCAGAGAGCTCGAGATTTGCTTCCGCGCTGCCGGCACCATCAGCGTGGCCTTCAATTCTCAGCTGAGTAATGTTGGGGTACTGATCCAGTAGGATCTTCAGGTCATCGAGGATCGCTGCGTTTTCCGGCGTGGTCAACAATAGCGCTCGTCCGGTGTCGAAAGCCAACGTGCCAGCTGGCACCACCCGCCCACCACCGAGCGTAGCTTTTGCCTTGGCCGCCGTCGTGGCAGTGGTGGTGGCTGCGCCGCCAGCTTGCGTAACGCTGCCCCCTGCCGCTTCAGCAGTGGTCGTGGCCGTCGGGGCACCACCCGCCGCAGGCGTAGCGCTGGGAGTAGTCGGCCCTGCACCGGCTTGGAACGAGGCTTGGCAGGCAGCCATAGCCACGAGAGTGGCGACAATAGTCGTGGTTGCCACGGAGTGCTTGAGAGACATCAGCAAAATTCTCCTTCAGAGTCGTTGGAGCCCTCACCTCAAGGTCGGCGCTCGAAGGCCGAAAGCATACGCAAGAGAGCGCGTCTTGGGTGGAAGATTCGACGCTTCACGTACGCAACAGACAGCCCGTTCTCCCCTGCCCAAGCAGATCGGGTGGTTCGGGCTGGCGTCAACCTCGCGACGGCCGAACAACAGACCAGCACAAACTGCGGGGTTTCGAAGCCGATTCTTAGCCGAGCACCCAGCGTTTACCGGAGCGCGCCGTTTCGGTCGAGTTGCACGCCTCTGCCGCGGCAGCCGTCTTCGGGCTACACCCTCGGCGATCCATGTCCGCCGAATTCGTTCACCTCCACGTGCACTCGCAGTACTCGTTCTTGTTGAGCACACTCAAGCTCGACTCGATTAGCCGACGAGCAAAGGAACTGGGAATGCCGGCGGTCGCGCTCACGGACCGCGCCAACATGTTTGGGGCGATTCGCCACTACAAGTACTCGCGCGACCAGGGCGTCACGCCCATTCTGGGGTGCGAAATCAACGTGGCGCGCGAGGATAATTCCGGGCGCTTTGACCACATGGTCCTTTTGGCGGCCACCGCCGAGGGTTACAAGAACCTGGTCCGCATCGTCTCCAAGGGGCACCTCCAATCCAAGATCGAAGGAGAGGCCGTCGTGTCTCTGGACGGTATCGCCGAATTCTCGACAGGGATTGTCGGACTGACCGGGTGCCTTGGCGGGGTTCTGCCCCAGCAGGTGCTAGAAAACGGGGCTGAACGGGCGCAGCCGATGCTCGGCAAGTTGCGGGACATATTTGCCCCGGGGCATCTGTACGTCGAACTGCAGGACCACGGCTTACCGGAACAATCGGTCGTAAACGAGATCTTGGTCCGCCTGGCGCGGCAATGCGAGGTGCCGCTCGTCGCCACCAATGACGTGCACTTCGCCACCCAAGACGACGGCAACGCTCAGCTCTACCTCGACTGCATTCGGCAAGGCCGCACCTATGCCGAAACCAAGCCCCATCATCACGGCTCGTTCGAGATGTACTTGAAGAGTCCCGAGCAAATGGCTCAGCTCTTTCGGGATGTACCTGACGCGGTCACCAACACGCTCCGAGTCGCGGAGATGTGCTCATCTGTAAAGCTGGAACTCGGCAAGCCCATGTTGCCGCACTTCCCAATCCCAGAGGGATACGACACCGAAACGTACTTTCGGCATGAGACGGAGCAAGGGCTCCAACGTCGCTTTGCCGAGCTCGAAGCGATCGGGAACCAAATTGATCGGGAAGCCTATCGCGCTCGCCTTGAACTCGAACTCACCGTAATCATAAACATGAAATTCCCAGGATACTTCCTGATCGTCTGGGATTTCATTCGTCAAGCCAAGCAGATGGGAGTTCCGGTGGGCCCCGGTCGAGGCTCTGGAGCGGGATCTCTGGTGGCCTATTCCTTGGGGATTACGGAACTCGATCCCATCCCATACGCCTTACTATTCGAGCGCTTTCTGAACCCAGAGCGCGTCAGCATGCCGGACTTTGACGTCGACTTCTGCATGGACCGGCGCGAAGAAGTCATTGAGTACGTCACCCGCAAATACGGCATGGAAAGCGTCGGTCAGATCGCCACTTTCCAGAACCTCAAGGCGCGAAGCGTCATCAAGGACGTTGCACGCGCCATGGGCTTCACCGCGCAAGACGCGCAGCGTATCGCAACCCTGGTACCGGAAAAGGGCCAGGGGAAGATGTGTACGATTGCTGAAGCGCTGGAGATCGAGCCCAAGCTAAAGCGTGAGGTCGACTCGGACCCACGCGTGGCCGAGCTGGTAGCACAAGCGCAGAAGCTGGAAGGGTTAACGCGACACGCTGGAATGCATGCCGCTGGCGTGGTGATCAGCGAAGGTCCCCTCTACGACTACGTGCCGTGTTTCAAGAGCGATCATACGATTGTCACGCAGTACGACAAGGACGACGTTGAAGCAGCCGGGTTGGTCAAGTTCGACTTCCTCGGTCTGAAGACACTAACCGTTATCGATATTGCCTGCCAGCGTGTCAACGAACGCCCCGATCGCAAGGGGGCGCCGCTCAACTTAGCCACAATACCGTTGGATGATCGCGATACTTATCAACTCATCTCCAGCGGTGAAACCACCGGCGTATTTCAGCTCGAGTCCTCGGGCATGCAGCAAATGCTCAGGCAACTCAAGCCAGACCGATTCGAGGATATCGTCGCAGCCGTGGCTCTATATCGCCCGGGTCCACTTGGCGGCGGCATGGTCGAGCGTTTCATTCGTTGCAAGCACGGCCGCGAGCCGGTTCGGCTCCTGCACCCGCTGATCGACGAGGTCCTGGCTCCAACCTACGGCATTATCGTCTATCAGGAGCAGGTGATGCAAATTGCGCAGCAGCTTTCGGGCTACACGCTCGGACGCGCCGATCTCTTGCGGCGCGCCATGGGCAAGAAGAAAGCCGAGGAGATGAAGAAGCAGAAGGACGCATTTCTCTCCGGTGCACAGTCGCGAGGGGTCGCTGTCGAGCAGGCAGACTCAATCTTCGATGAGGTAGAGAAATTTGCGGCTTACGGCTTCAACAAGAGCCACTCTGCGGCCTACGCCCTGGTCACATACCAAACCGCTTACCTGAAGACACACTTTCCGACGGAATTCTTTGCCGCGACGATGACTGCGGACAAGGACAAGATTGATAAGGTAGTGCGCACGATTGCCGAGGCACGCGCCTGGGGAGTTAGCGTGTTGCCGCCAGACATCAATGCAAGTCGGTTGGACTTTGCGGTTGTGTACGAGCACCCAGAAGGCACAGGGCCGGCGCGCGGCCCCGGCAAACTCCGAGACCGCTTCGGTCCGCGGATTCGGTTTGGTTTGGGCGCGGTTCGAGGGCTAGGCGAGAGCGCGCTCGAAGGGGTCTTCGACACGCGTCGCGAGGGCGGCGCGTTCTCCGACCTGTTCGATTTTGCAGGGCGGGTGGACAGCAAGCGACTAAACAAGGGGACCCTTGAGGCCTTGGTCCAGTGCGGCGCGTTTGATGCGGCCTCGCGCCGCATCGGTGTGACACGAGCCAGGACTTTTGGCGCGGTGGATCGAGCGCTCGATCGCTCGAGAAGCGCAACGCGCGATCGGGAACGCGGGCAGACGTCGCTCTTTGGCGCTCTCGCTAGCACACCCGCTAAATCGAACGGTAAGAACCAAGCCTTGGCAGACTACGCGCCGGTCGTGGCCGAGTGGGACCGGCTCGAAATGCTGCGGCGCGAAAAGGATGCTCTGGGGTGTTACGTTTCTGGGCACCCGCTGTCCAGATACGGGCGACGCCTGTCTCGATTGGGGGTGACGCCGACGATTCAACTCAGCTCGATGGACATCTGGTCGCCAGCGACAGTCTCGGCGATGGTGGAAGACTATCAGGAGAAGCTGTTCAAGAGCGGCGGAGGGAAAGCGGCTTTCTTCGTTCTGGAAGACCTTCATGGTCGGGTTCGGGCGAAGATGAAGGAGGATC
>JBLNFG010000664.1:0-3962 GCA_050263495.1 Myxococcales bacterium
CATGGCGACTAGGCGCTGCCATAAGCGGTGTAGCGGACTCAGATAGAGTGGATTGCTGCGGTTTTCGTGTTGGCCCGTGATCGCGAGGGTGCGAATTTGCCCTTCTCGATCGAGCCGCACCTCGATGTTCAGCGTCGCTAGGTTATCGTCGTAGTCGAGCAACTGTTGCAGGTGCCGATAGTCCGCACTCGACATGGCGGCTGCCGCGAAGTCGGAAATCCGACCGAGTGCCGAGGTTGCGCCCCGAAACGACTCGCCCAGCAGCGTCAGTACTTGATCGAATTGCCGCAGGATTTCGACGCGACGGGCAATCGGATCGAAGCGCTTGCTCATCTCGGTCGATTCGAGAGCTACGCGGAGCCGATCGATCTCGCGCCACGCCTCCCGACACTGATTGAGCAGCTCGGGCCTCGTCTTCAGCTCCAGAAGGATGCCTTGGCGGAACTGGATGTCTTCCAGGTTGGTGGGAGGTGCCGCGAGGGTCTGCCGAAGACTACGGAGATTGAAGCGTCGCTCGGACCCGGGTACGCGCGTCGAGAAACAGCGCTCAACGAACGAGTCGAGAAACAGGTCGGCGGCAAAACAGTCACCAGAGAAGCAGCTGGGCGCGGAACGCTGCCTGGAGAAGAGCCGCTCGAAAGGATCACTGCCGCAACCCGTCGCAAACGCAAAGGTGAGGGTTTGACGACCGAGCAGGCGGTCCAGTCGGGGATAGGGGCTCTGATGCAACAGGGAAAGAGGGCTCGATTCCATGACCACCCACGACGTTCGAAAATGACTGGGGTCCGACACCCGAACGGCCGCGAAGTTCCCGTTTCTTGGGCGAGCTAACCAATCCCAAGGAAACGGAAGAAATCGCTGGCAGTGAGTAGGCTGCGCCGGCTGCGGGCACGTTGGCGCTGGAGCTGATTGAATCCGGCGGTTTTTGCCTGAAACGCGTCGACCTCGTCCAGGAACTCTAGTTGCTGGCTTCGCAACTTTGGAATGCTTTGCTTACCGGTGCGTTCGTAGACGCACTCGGTAGCTTGGATCAGCTCCAGCCGTCGGAGCTTACCCGTGCGGTCGAATTTGGTATCGAATGGGAATACGCGGCAGCCGAGGGGACGTGCGGTGTACACGGTGCAGCGTTGGTCAGGGCCTAGCAGCATGCAACCGCCGTTGCGATGGCGGAGCGTCATGACTCGTTTGCCCATTCGGAGCAGCACGAATGCCTCTGGTTCGTCATCGAGATCGATCTGTTGGGCCGTAACCCAGCGCACGAGTTCACAGGCTGAACGGCCCGTGTAGTCCATCAACCGCCGCAAGTCGCAGTCCGTGATCGGTAGCAACGGGTCACGGCAACAGTTGCCGCACCCAGTGCAATGGAACGAGAGCAGACGACGATCGATTCCCACGGAGGCGAGAGCGTTATTGCACAATCGCCTCGATTCGGGTAGCGAAGGAGAGTACCGGTTGCCCGCCCGAAGCTGCGCCACCAAGGGCACGTCCCCCTGCAGGTTGGCAGTAGAATCGACTCTGCAGCTGACAATTCGCCCCATCCGGACGATGATGACGGAGCATGGCGTCGACCCGAGCCTCCGATCATGTCTGGCCAGGCCAGTTCGCGAGCGGCCCACGCGATCAGCGGCCGTTCGTTGAGCGCGCCCTCAGCCTGTTACTTCTAGCGGGCAAGGGGTTTTTGCGTGACGAGGGGTTCTACCGAGCGTCGGCGCTTGCCTTTGACACGATGCTCGGCCTCGTCCCGCTGCTCGCCTTCCTCGTGTCAACGCTCAAGGGTTTCGGCGCGTATCAGGCGCTCATGCGGGACACCATCCGCCCTGGGATTGTGCGAACCATGATCGCCATGGGAGCCGAGCAGGATACTGAAGCAGTTGGTCTGCTCGGCGTGTTCCTGAAGGTGCTCGATATCGTCGAACAAGCAAGTTTTGGAACGCTTGGCGTCGTGGGTCTGGTGTTCCTGCTCTACATCGTCGTCTTGCTTCTGGTCTCCGTCGAAGATGCAATGAATCACATTTTCGGCGTGGAAAAGGCGCGCAGCGTGACGCGCAAGATTACCGATTATTCCGCGATTCTGTTCGTGACACCACTCACCACGATCTTAGCGGCGGGTGTAGCCGCGGGAACCGACCGTTTCGCGTGGCTCAAGCAGGGGTTCTTCTCGCAGGTATTTGCGGCGCTGCTGATGGTGTTGTGCCTCTCGGTGTTTTATCTGGGCTTGCCCTATGGTCATGTGAGGCTCCGTTCTGCCGCGTTGGGGGGATTGGTTGCCGGGGTGGGTTGGTACCTAGTCATCGTGGTTTATGTCCATTTCCAGGTTGGAGTCGCACGATACAGTGCGCTTTACTCCACCTTCGCGGCGATTCCGCTGTTTCTGGTTTGGGTGTTCACGAGTTGGATTGTGGTGTTGCTGGGAGCCGAAGTTGCGGCGGTGCACGACAAGCCGGAGCTCTACCAATGGCGAATCCGCGGGGGGGATATTGACCACCGCTCGCGCTTGTTCATTGCCGTGTTGGCGCTCTCGGAGATGGCAAGGCGATCTCAGCTCGGGTTGCCACCGCTGGGGTTGAGCGCACTGGCAGATCGTACGGATCTACCTTCTGAGTTGCTACGCGCAGAACTCGAGTTGTTCGTAGCCGCCGACTTCTTGATGCGAAACGTGGAACACGGTGAGCCACGTTACGCAATCGCACGCGACTTGGACTCGATCAATGTCGGCGTAATGACCGATGTGCTCGAGAAGTCGTGCTCCAAGAACGCCCCGACCGAGGCGCGCCAGAAAGCCTGGGAGTTCGTGGATGAACGTCTGCTCTCGCGTGATGCGACCATCCGCGCGATGACACTGCGCCAGCTTTCTGAACTCATCCAAGTTGAATCGACGGATCGCGCTGACCCAGTGGCGTAGCCGGAAGGCGCTAAACGCGCCGGGCGCTACCAGCGGTTAACGCCCACTACTCTCCCGGCGCTTTGGCGAGGGAGCGCCCGCACGGCCCCGTCGGATCAACTTGCGGGTTGGGCGGTGGCAGCAGCGCGCACTTGCTCGGCCGTGGCGCGCGCATCTTCGGCTCGAGAGTGCGCTAGAGCTTTTCGCGCTGCGTCAGGCAACTTACGCTCAGCATCGTCGAAGTAACGCGCAATGCGCAACCAGTGGTCTGGGCTGGGATGATCCTGAGGGATCACCGAGAGCAGGTGACCGGCGTTGAAAGCAGACATCCCGGCAATCGCCCCAGTTCCATTAGCCAGCTTATCCAACACCTCGACCCGTCCCATTCCCTTCGGCAGCATCGGGCCGGTAAGCACGAGTTGAACGGCGTTCTCCGGACCCCCTTCGAGCGCGTGGGCCAGGGCAGCCACGAAGCGCGATTCTGCCGCCGTGGTTCCGGCAATGACTCCCTTTTGCTCGAGCAAGATGGACGATCGAGTAAAGTCACCGGGGCGGAAGTACCGGCGTCCGAGTTCTAGTTGCCCGCGCGCGAACAGGCGGGCCAACTCCGGAACACGATGGCTCTGACGCTCCAGCTCTTGGCGGACTTTCGGTGGAAGGCCGCGTTCGAGCAGCGCGCGCGCTACGGACGGCCGCTGCAGATCATTCGAACGCAGGAGACGATCGGCGTAGAACGAGGGTAGTCGCGCCGCCAGACGCTCCACGGGAGTTGACTGCGCGAGCGGCGGCAGATCCGGAAGCATCAATGCGTCCAGCGCGTCGATCCGGCTGCCTGCGAACAGCCGCGCAAGCTGAGAGCGTGCTCGGGTAAGCCGTGGATCGGAGAGCACGCCGAGCTGGCCGAGATGGATCAAGCCCACGAGAATCGCATCGCGGCCCCGCACCTTGCGCGGTTCGAGCGCATCTTCCAGGGACTGTTGGTACACCTCGGCGATCTCGCGATCGGCCGCCATCTCCGCCGGCAGGCTCACCTTTCTTACGTTCTCGACGAAGCGCAGGTCCGAGAGCCCGGCTTCGATCG
>JBLNFG010000665.1:0-3796 GCA_050263495.1 Myxococcales bacterium
CTGCCGACCTGGCAGACTCTGGCGGTAGCGTTGCGAACACTCGCTCGACCGCGGTTGCCAGTTCGACCGCGCTCAGCGCTGACTCGGCGTCGTCGACAGCCGGTTGTGGAGGCCGAGTGGATTCGCGGACTAGCGCGGGCCAGGTTGCCTGGATATTGTGGCTCCTCTCCGTGTTGGGCGCGAGGCGTAAGCAAAAGCGCTAAATATGGAGCGCACACATTCACTTGGACATCGTGGCAAGGTACGGTGCCAGAGTCATGGCCCTGATCTCATCCTATTTGACCACTCGAGCACGCAGCTTCTTCTGTGCCGGCGCGGGGATCGTGCGGCTAGTGCGGGATGAGAAGAATGCGCGAATCCATCTCTTAGCCACCCTGGTGGTAATTGTTGCCGGTTATTGGCTCGATCTGACTGCGCTCGAATGGGCGCTGATCGTACTGTGCATCGCTGCGGTGTGGGCGGCGGAGGCGATGAACTCGGCGATTGAACGGATCGCCGACGTCGTCTCGCCGGAGCATCATCCAATGATTGGTGCGGCAAAGGATCTCGCGGCTGGGGGAGTACTCGTGGTGGCGGTAGGCGCGTTGGTCGTTGGCCTCATCGTGCTGTTCTCGCATCTCGCGCTCTAGTGGATCGACCGTTGCGTGCGGCGCTCCACGGCGTGGTCGAGAAGCGAGCTCGCAAGGATGCTCAGACAGTCATTGCGTGCGGCGCTCCACGGCGTGGTAGAGAAGCGAGCCCGCAAGGATGCTCAGCCCATCATAGCGTGCGGCGCTCCACGGCGTGATAGAGAAGCGAGCCCGCAAGGATGCTCAAACAGTAGCCCAAGAGCAACCCAAGGGCTGCTGCCTCTGGGCTGAGCCAACGTTTCGACCCCCACGCATTGACCATCAGTAATATCGGAAAGTGGACCAAGAACACGCTGTACGAGATCTTTCCGAGGTACTCGAAGATGCCTCGTTTCGGCCACGCTCGTTGAAGGGGCAGGCGGGTTGCCGCAAACAGCACCAAGGCCGTTAGCGCCGCAACGATTAGCCGCGGACGCAGGTCCACAACGGCAGCAATCCAGACCAGAATCCAATAGGCTGCTCCCCATAAGACATGTACACGACCTTCTAGAACTTCATGCAGGAGGAAGCCCGCGAAGTAGGAGCCCACGAAATACACGGCAAAGGCGTCATAGTGGCTGTGCCGGTTGAACCAGAAGAGCGACAACAGGGCAAGCACAGCAAGACCCAGCGTCCCCGCGCGTGCTGGCGAGAAACGCGCGGCGCGTGGGAGTATGTCGACTAGTGCGTGGCATCCCCAGCAGACCAAGGTGCATAGAGCAAAGAGCTGAAAATCAATTGCTAGGTACCAAATTCCAGCGCTCAGGGCTGGATACCCAAGCAGATCATGCAATAGCAGCAGATGTGCCAGCAATTGCCCGAGCGTAGGTGGCTCGGAAATGGACTCATGTTGCATCCACCGGGATGCCAGTGCGTTCGCTCCGATCGCGATGGCAAGCGCGACCCAGTAGGGGCCACTTAGTCGACGGTATCTCGTCCAGATCAAGTGAACGACGGTGGCCACCCGCAGGTGCTCTTGACGATTCAGAACTCGTGCGGTGAAAAATCCCCCAATGACGAGGAAGACTTGCACCGCCATTCGTGCATGGTCTGAGAGCCATCCCGCCAACGCTGGCGCAAGGGGCGCGGCGTAGTCTGACAGCGGCCCGTAAAACGCCATGTGGTGCAATACGATGAGCTGTGACGCCGCGGCCCTCAGCCAGTCGAACACAGGCAGACGCTCCTGCCGCGCGCGAGCAGGTGCAGTGAATGCCACTTCCGTTCCGGAAGCCCCGGCCTCAGCGGTGGGGTGTATTGGAGCAAACGAAGGCCACATCTCGACAGCCCGGCGGTGTGCTGCGCAAGCAGCGCGCGTATTTGGATCGTGAGATGGTTCGGGGTCAAACCAAAATCAAGGAGAGCCTCCCTCGGCCATCGAAAGGTCTTGGGCCGGGAAGGTCGGAATTGCGCGATTACTACGCCGCCCGCGCCTACCTCACGCGTGGCTCCCGTCGGAGTGTCTGCCGACTTGCGAGGCTGCGCTGTGCCAAGGACAATTGTGTCAGTACTGGTTCTTTCGGCGCTGATTGTGCCACCCCGCTGCCGAGACCGATTCGGTGGTTCGTGGCGCCGACACGCCACATTTCTCGGGTGATTTGAGTGGAACGGCGCGTACCACGCCGCGGCGAGTCTGCCCGCGGTGGCAGGTGAGATGTGCAACAAAGCTCGTGTGCAGGTTCTGTGCCAACTCGGCGCGGTTGCACGAACGCAAATGGGGTGAGCCGGCCTTGTCGAGCCCCCACACAGCGGTCAGGATAAGCGCCATGACTAGCCCTTCACATGCCGACTTACTTCGCGAATATCTAGAGCAGCTGAGCCAACCCGGCGCCGAGTCGCGGCTCCCAAAGTGGACGGATTGGCTCAAGCTCAGAGTCGGGGGCGTGATGGCTCTCGGCGCACTTGCGTTGACGGCGTGTGATGACAGTGGCGACGGGCAGGGAAATCAAGGCGGCGCAGCGGGCATGGCCCAAACGAGCGCGGGCGGTGCGTTGAGCACGATGAGTGCCGTCGCTGTGTACGCCGCGCCCATGACGGGCGGTACTGGCGCAGCTCCAGCCACTGGCACCGGTGGTACCGGAGCGGGTCCCGCCGTCAATAACGGTGGAACCGGGAATGTGTTCAACGTGACGAGTCCCGTGGCTGAATACATGGCCCCGATGCCCACTGGGGGCAGTGCCAACATCGCCACCAAGTACGGCGTGCCGATGAATACTGGCGGGACCACGAACACGAACATCGCCACCAAGTACGGCGTGCCGATGAGCACCGGCGGGTCCACGAACATCGCCACGAAATACGGCGTCCCCATGAACATGGGGGGAACACCGATTTACGCGGCTCCAATGGAGAAGGGTGGGGCAACGGCTTCGGGCGGTAGCTCAGCGAAAACCACTACTACTTCGACGTTACCGGGCATGCGCTATGCTGCGCCCATGGGTGGCCGCAGTTCGACCACGGCTCCCAATCCAACGCAATCGACGGGTGGTACAGACATGGCGGCGCTGTACATGGTCGTGATGGACAGCGGGTTTCGTCGGCATACCGGCGACGCGAGTCTCGTGAACATTCGTCACCCAATTGGATTCGGCATAGTTCGGGGTTGGTAATCCAAAGGGTTCACCCCGAGGCGCCCCGCTTGCGTCCGAGCAGACGCTTGAATGATTGGCGTCGCCACGCCGCATCGAACCTGCGGCGTGGGAACAGTGATCCCTCGCAGCGATTTCGAGCGTTAGCGGAGTAAGCTCAGCACCCAGGTAGTGCTGATGAACATGCCGATAGAAGCGCCCAGGTTCGAAAGCACGAAAACCAGGAGCACGCGAGTCGCTCGGTTCTTCAACCACATGCGTGGCTTCATGATTGCGTCTGGCACTTGCTCGCAGTCCTCGACTGTGGGCCGTCGCAGCCACGCTTCCACCAGCGCCGTTACCATCCCGGCGCCGATCATCGGGTTGAGTGTCGTGAGCGGCGCGGCTAACACGCCGGACAGCACGGTGAGCGGATGTGCAAACGCCGCAAGGGTGAGTACCCCGCAACCGATGGAAGTGGGAAGAACCCAAGCTCGAACCATCTCCATCAGGCTCTCAGTCTCATGCTTTTGCCAGCCGAAGTAGAAGGCTCCGAGAATGACCACTGGAATCGCCCAGCTGATGATGCGTCCGAGCGAGGAAGGGGGCGGGATTCGGCTGAGC
>JBLNFG010000666.1:0-6423 GCA_050263495.1 Myxococcales bacterium
AGCGCGTGGCTCTTGCTCAGCCCCACCACAGGCAGGGTATGCACTGAGAGCGCAGAGTGCGAATACCATCCGCACCCGCGAACCGATCGACTTCAAATGGCTGACGTTCGGACCCTTGAACGCGACTGTCACGCCTCGTAGGTCTCTTGGCGAATTGCAAGCAGCATAGGAAGGATTACTGTTCACCATCCTCGACGTCCTGCGGAATCAAACACTGCCCCACGTAGAGGATGACTTGGTTGTGTTGCTCCGGAGTGGCATGCGCGCCATTGTATGCCTCGATTCTTTGGCGCAAGTCTACCAAAAGAGCGCGCAGCCGTCCTAGAGACGCGTAGGCCTCCTCCTCCAACGGGTGCCCCGGCCAGACATCGAGGGTATAGGTGCTGCCGCCCACTGTATCGCCATTCGACGCCCCGCGTTCATCGCGGAGACGACAGCAGATGGTGCGGACCATGGCCTGGAAGTGGTCGAAGACCGCCGCCTCCCAGCCCACGGGTGACCCAACCGGAACGAACAGTGAGTCAGCGAGGTACAGCGCCGCAGCCCCTTCACCTGTCACACTGATCCGACCAGCGCTGGCCAAACGGGAGAGCGTGTTATCGAGATCCACCGGTTCAAGGTGAAGGCTCGTCAGGCGTTCCTTGGAGACAGGGCCTTCCCGATAAATAATGGCCCAGATCAGCTCGTCTAGACCCTCATTGGATTTGAGCAAGCGCAACGTACGCAGCTCATCTTCCGAGGCGGCGCGGTATACCGTGGTCGGTCCCTGTCCAGAACTAAAAACTAGCCCGCTCTCGCACAGATCGCGCAAGACCCCCCGAACTTGCACGCTTTCGTCGCTGGCAAACCGCATTTGGATGCTCGACCGCGTGCTGATCTTCTCGGAGCATATGTGTTCGAGCACTGCCTCCCACAAGGAAAGACCACGCTCGGTGGAGCTTTCCATCAGCCGCTGGATTTTTCGCTGGTACGTGCGCAGCCCCATCCCGAACATGTCCGCGCTCACCTTGCGGCTCACGCCTTGCCGATTCAGTTCTGCCACCAATTCGAGGAAGACCTGATTAGCCACCTGCGCCAAGGGCGCGCGGGCGCCTCCGGAGGTAGCCAGCTGAGCGATCAGAACGGTGGTCTGACGCACGATGGACTGGATAAGAAGCTCGATCGTCATTCACTCTGAAGGAATTGGTGTTTGAAGCGAGATGCCGAACGGTTGCTGCCGCAACGGAAGCAGCGAAGCCGAAGCAAACCGGGCGTCTGAGGAGTGAGTATCATGCCACAGGTTCGCGCCTTGGAGGAGTGACGTACTTGCCACTACCCCCTCAGAATGTTGCTTTTCTGAATGCAACCGAGGGACTACTTGCGCTCATAGAACGTGATACTCACGCCTCCCGATGCCATCCCGGGGTCAGAGCTCACGAACGTATTGGCATTGAGGAAAGAGTAAGGTCCATCCGCACGTGCCTCGAAGGTCGGCACCATGGCGCCCCCCGGTCCACAGTTGCGCACCAGGATGAACTCGCCATCCTTCGCAGCGAGCGTGTACCTTGCGTCCAAGACGGTAGGCCCGGAGCTCGTCAACTGAAAGTCTGCGCCGCCCGCGAGTACCGAGCCAGTAACACGACCAGTCATGCTGCCACCCGTAATCGGGATCACGTTGCGCGAGCCGCGCTTACTGGCGCCGATGGAAAGGGAAGATCCGATCCCAACGGTCTCCGTGAACACGGAAGCCCCCTTGGAGCCAGTAGCGGTCGAGCACTGCCAGCTCTGGTTGGGCACACCCGTCGGATCCGTGAGTTCTACTCGAGGTGCCGAAGACGAGACCTTCGACACGTCATAGATCGCGAGCGTGATGCTTCCTGATTTGGTGTCAGTCGAGCGCGTCCCGACGAACTTGCCAGTGTTGAGCCAGGCAAGGGAACTACTGTTGGGCACCTCGAAGTCAGGCACAATTCTTACGACCCCATCGCCCGCACGCGCAACCCCGCACGTCCGCAGGAAGATCAACGTGCCGTCCGTTGCGCGCAACATCGCAACTTGTTCGAGCTCGGTGTTACCGTTCGATAACGTGAGTTCTAGGTCCAATCCACCCGTCAACAACGTCGCGTCAACGCGATCGCCCTTAAGTGTGCCGCCCTTCACGTCCAGAATGCGACGCTGCCCGAACTGGGTCTCCCCGACGGCGTAGGTCTTACCAATCTGCATTTCAGCTTCTAGCACTAGCTCGCCGAGGGTCGGTGGCACGATGCCGTTCGGCATTCCACAGTCCCAAGACTTGTCCGGAACTAGGATCGACGCTTCAGTGCTTCCCGAACCCGAACTGCCCCCAGTGCCGTTCGTCGCGGTGCCGGTGGAAGTGCTGGTTGCACCGCCGACAGTCGACGTCTTGCCGCCACTGCCGCCTCGGGATTCTCCTCCTGAGGCCGAATTGCGAGAGCCGCCGGTGTTCGCTCCGCCACGATTCACCTTGCCGCCGCTAGAATCATTCCTTGGGGAGCCTCCAGCGGAAGTGCCACCCGTGTCAGCAGACTCGCCTGTCGTGCTCGTGGAGTTAGCCGCGTTGCCACCCAGGTTCTCGCGCTCGGTGGAAGCCGATCCACCTGCACTGCCCGTCTGAGAACGCGTGTTTCCGCCAACAGCTGCCTGCTTGCTGGACGATCGATTCGACGTCCCGCCCTGGGCGCTCCCGGTCTTGGTCGAGGAGGTCGCTGGTGACGAACCGCCGGTAGCCGCTGCTTGAGCTCCGCCCGCACCACCCCCATTCTGACCATTCGAAGCATCGCTGCACGCAGCAGCCGCCGAAACAAGTAGCGCCGCCCAGCCAAAACGAGTGAGGGACACGACACATCCGCGTGTCCATTGCCTCGAACATGCAAATTTGCAGCGCATTAGGCTTCTCCTGTGTGGGCCAAGGGTGCTGGATCGAGCTTGCGCCGACTAGCGACAAAACTGTCGCCACCCGCACTTTGAGTGTCAGAACTGTCGTGCGCAAGGGTGCCTCACCCCTGCTTGAAGTGCCGATCCTGAGGTTTCCACAACCAACCACGAAGCGATTCCACCACCGTCAGGAGTAGCCGGCTGGGGCTCCCGAGCTCCGCGCCGCGTAATTCCTGTCGAATCGCCGCCGCTCGATTCGCGGATTGGACAAGAGCTCAGTCTCGAAAGGAAGGTCCTGCCCCAGGGGGCAGAGTGTGCTGCTCGCGCCCCGATGAGAGGCTACGTCGAACCCCGTTTCGACCAACCAACACAGGTGCCATCGGACGGTGCCCGCCAAACCGAGATGACGCGATGAAGACGTTACCGACAATGATCACCGCGCAGTCGAGCACGCTCGCATGCATCGCGTCTCCGTTGTCGAATCAAGATCCGTCAAGGACCCCTGCGAAGTCGCGCACGTTACATCCACGACCATCGAAAAATCGCACACGTTCGCATTCCGTCGCGTCTACCGTTGTCGAATTACGACGTTCACATCAGTGTCCGCGGTGAAGTCGTTCACGCTCGCGTTGCGTCGCTTGCGGTACAGAATCAAGATCCGTCAGAGATCACCGCGAAGTCGCTCATTGCATCGCGTCTATGTTGTCGAATCAAGATCCTCAAGGACCCCTGCGAAGTCGCGTGCGTTACCAACAAAGATCGACGCGAAGTCGCTCATCCTCGCGTGCCGCCGCGCGTGCGGTATCGATTCGCCGCGCGTGCGGAACCGGTCGTCCGCAGATGATCTTTGGGCCTTTCAGCCGAGACAACGAACAAATGCGAACGTATCTGCGCTGCCTAGATAAGCGTTCGGCACCCCCTTCGCTGCCGCAACTTCGGGCCCTTACAACATGGTGTATTCGCAAACGGTCATGAGTGAGGCTCTTGCACTCAATCGTCATGCCGCTCAAGTCCGCCGAGGATTGTTTTGGGATCTGTGTGTGCTCAGGAGACGCTGTCCCCAACCGCGACGAGGCGCTCCGTCGGCAGATTAGCGCAGCAATACGCGGCATCCATTTGCATCGCAAGATAGTGTTGCAGGTGGCGATGCGCGAAAAGCTGGACCAACAACGACCGAGTACCGAAGCTTGGCTGAGAAATCCCCTCAATCTTTAGCGAGAAAGATCGCGCAACTGTTTCACGGTGGGTCCAATCAAAAGAGCCGATGGCACAGGAAAAGCAGAAGATCGGAAGTTCTTGGGGAAGGGACGGACGAGGTTAATCGGTGCGCTCATCGAGGTGCATCGGCATCTCGGTCCAGGGTTGATGGTATCTGCGCACGCTCACGCCTGATCACCCCAAATCCTTTCGCTCTTCCGACCTTCTGTGCAATCCAAATCAGGGGATGCATCAGGAAGCTTGGGCAAGCGCGTTCGACGATGACTTTTTACTCGTCGTTGCGCGCTATCGTGCAACTTGATCGCAGTCCCGTGTGAAGGCGTTCTACCCAAGGTCCAAAGCGGGCTTCGAACGTGATCCGGCCCTTGTGTTCGCAGTTGCGTCCCGTTGCATTTTTCCAAAGGTTCACAGTTCGCAAAAGTGTTACAAAGATCACGATGACGGAATCTGAGTGAACCGCCACTGCGCCCAGTATGAGATCTCCACTCGCGTTGATCACCGTCATGAGCGCTGTAGTTTTCGGCTGCGGCGAAACGACCACCGAGGGTTCGGGGCCAGCGGCTGTGGGGGGAGCGTCGGATGGACCTAGCAAGACGTCCGCTACGGGTGGCAAGTCCGCCACTGGTGATAAGACGGGGTCTGGCGGGACCGCAACGAAGACGAGCGCACGTCGATCCGATCCGTCAGGAGGAGCCGGCGCCCGCAGTTCCGCTACGGGTAGTGGCGGCAAGTCCTCGGCAGGCACGCAGACGAACGGTGGCGAGGACTCAGAGCCGGGTGGCGCGAGCGCGGCACCTACAGGCGGACGCACTGGCGGGATCAGCAAACCAGCGGGTGGCGGCAAGTCGACGGCAGGGGGTGCCAGCGCGGGCGGACAAACCACAGGTGGCAAGCCGACTGCAGGCGGTGCAAGCGCAGGCGGTCAAGCCACAGGCGGCAAGTCGCCTGGTTCCAACGCCGGCGGTCAAGCCGCGGGAGGCAAGACTTCCGACACCACGGCCACGGGCGGAAAAGCTGCGGGCGGCGACACTGGCGCAGCGACGGGCAAGTCCGCTGGATGTGGCAAAGCGCCTGGCATTACCCAATACAATAAGGGCGAACCGATCTCGATCACCGCTGGCGGCAAGCAACGTCGCTACATCCTTAATGTACCGACCAACTACGACAATAATCACCCGTACCGATTGATCGTCGTTTATCACCAGCTCGATGGGAACGACAAGCAGATGGTCAATTGGCAGTACTACGGGCTCCAGCCGCTATCGGATAACAGCACCATCTTCGTCGCCCCTAACGGACAGAAGAATGGTTCGCCGTGCTCGGGCACCGGAAACGGCGACTCTGGCTGCGGATGGCCCAATTCGGGTGATTCAGATCTGGCACTCGCCGACGCGGTCGTAGCCCAAGTCGAAGAGAATTTCTGCGTCGACACGACCCGCATCTTTGCCACGGGCTGGAGTTACGGCGGAAGCATGTCTTATCGGACCGCTTGCTCGAGGCCTCAAGGCGGTACCGCTAGCTGGGGGGTGCGTGGCATCGCTATCTACGCCGCGGCCCAGCTCAGCGGAAATTGCACACCTAGCAAGCCCGTGGCGTTCTACCACGCGCATGGAACCCGTGACAGCGTGCTGAACTACGACAGCATGGGGTTACCGTTGGCTCAGAACTTCGCCAAAGCCAACGGCTGTACGTGGGCAACGCCGACGAAGGTCACGAGCGGCAATCACGTGTGCACGAACATGACAGGCTGCACGGCGGGATATCCGCTCGAGTTCTGCTCGTTCAATGGCGATCACACGCCGTTCCCCGACAATGGGCAGGCTCAGGGCAGCTGGGGTCCTCAAGAGGCGTGGAAGTTCCTCAGCCAGTTCTGAGGCTTTCCCCTGGTTAGTTGGCTGTGCCCCTGCACTGGACAAGAACGCGGTGTCAGGGGCATAGTCATATCTTGAGCTCCTCCGCGCTGAGCCGGATACGTGATTACCGAAGCGCAGGACTTCCATCGCAGTGAGCTCGAGCCTCTCCGTGCGGCCATGTTGCGACGCGACCGTCTTCACCACACTATGTCGGGCACACGGTAATTCGCGGAACGCTGCACTCATCGATTGTTGACGGAGTTTGCCGAGACTCGCAGGCCATCGCTTGCTGATCGTCGCCCGTACGCAGTGGTCCGCACCGCGAATCGTGACGGTCGTGCTGGTGACGTTTTTGTCACTAGATGGCACTCGCAATCGGCACTATGGACGCTAGCAGGACGTCACCAAGAATCGCAGTGCCGTGCTCGCGTTCTACCGCTTAGAGCGGCTGTCACTGAAGTAGAACATGTAATGAGTG
>JBLNFG010000667.1:0-2810 GCA_050263495.1 Myxococcales bacterium
TTGCTCGTCGATTCGCGCCGCGTGATCTCGCCGGCAAAGTACATGCGTTGGCCAATCACCAATGCACGCTTCACATATTCACGTTCCGAAAGCGTCGTGTCAATTGCCACCGAGAGCGTGCGTGCCGCAATTCGGTAACCCTCGAGATAGTTGACGATGATGAATGAAAGCATGAGCAGCCACTGTCGCGCCTCATTGCTTTGGTTGGAGGGTGCAAACTGCGAAGCTTGAGGACCCGTGCGTTCCAAGATCGAGAGCTCGATGAACTCCGAAATGCTCGCGTCGAAAGCGGAGCGGAGCTGTGTATCCGGTGGAATGCGGAACTCAAACTGCAAAAGCTCAGCAATCTCGCAAAAACGCCGCCAAATGTCGGAGGAGTCGAGCCCCTGGGTGGGGGAAGTCAAGAGCACAGTGGCGAGAATCGCGCGTTCTACGAAGAAGTGAATAATGATGTTTTTGGACGTATCGAGTGCTAACCGCTTGCCATCAGGCACCGTGTAGAATGCGCCAGCCATTGCTAATCGCTTGCCCTTCTGACGGCGCGACGCAGCTGCATCTGACTCCGCAAGAGTGTGATGAATCTCGATTAGCTCGGCGTCCGAAAACAATTGAAGGGCTTCTCGGATGGCCTCGGGACGCAGGTTGCCACTTGGGGTGGCCGTCGCGCTGGTCATGCGAGCGCCGCTCCGTTCGAGCAGTGTCAACAGCTTGCGCGCTCGGTCGATGACATCTTCGTGTGCCAGGCCGCGGTGCGGGTGAGACAGCAAAGCGAGTGCGGTGAGCGCCCCTGGCGTCACGGCCGTCACGCGATTGATCTCGTCCATGACCCGATTAGCAAGGCGCGATACGAGGGCGCGCCGCTTGGCGGGCTTGAGCGGTTCATCCGCTGGAATCTCTAGCTGTGTCCGAATCTGGTCGAGGGTGACGTGTTCACCGAACTGGAGGTTAATTCGCCCATAGCGGTGATTGAGCGCCGTTCCCGAACGCAGTAACCCGACCGCGTCCTCCTTCGACTTTTCGCCCCCCGTGAGCTCACGGTGATAGCTGTCGGTTTCGATGATGCGCTCGTAGCCAATACTGACTGGTACGAAGAAGACTTGTCGAGCGGACTCGGCGAGTGCAGCGTCGACGATCATGCTGAGTAGACCGAGCTTTGGGGGCAGAAGCTTGCCGGTGCGACTGCGGCCACCTTCGAGGTAGAGCTCAAAAGGAAAACCGTCGCGCAGCAGCCGGCGTACGTAGCTATCTACAATCGCGGCGTAGAGCCGATCACCCTTGAAGCTGCGGCGAATGAAGAAGGCTCCACTGCGCCGGAAGAGCGGACCCATCGGGAAGAAGTCAAGGTTGTCTCCCGCGGCGATCATGGGGACGGGCATGTCGAGCGCGTTCAGCTGGTACGACATGACTAGGTAGTCGACGTGGCTCTTGTGGCTGGGCAAGAACACGATCGTTCCATCGCGGCTCGCGGCTCGCAGCTTAACCATGTCCGTTGGGTTGTACTCGATGCCGTCGTACATCCGATCGAACAGCACTTTGACGATCTTACCGAGCGTCACCATGGTGTGGTGGTCGGGGGTCGCCTGAAGCTGCGTAAGCATCTCGAGCGAACGCTTCTGCAGCGCTCGCGCCTGAGAAGCATCGCCGCCAGAGAGATCCTCGATCAGCTCGCGCATACGCGGCGAACGAACGATCTCGGCTCGGACCCGCTCTGGGGATTTCACCGCGGGACCAATCACCGTCCGACGCTCTCGTCCGAATCGGCGCATGAGCGCGTAGATAAGCCGGCGCACGAGCGCCTCTTCAGTGAGGCCAGCATTTGCTGCGAGAAAGTCGGACAAGTTCAAGGGATCCGCGTGGCATAGCCGCACAGCCCCGGGAAGGCCGACGAGGTGTGCAATGGCCCAACTAGCGGTGGGCGATTCCGGCGGTCCGAGTAGCAGGTCACGCGCCCGCAGTGCATCGCGCTCTGGTTGGCGCGTCCAGAAGAACAGCTCCGGAATGATGACGATTGGACGATCGCTCTCGCGCTGCAGTCGAAGCAGTGCGCGGACGAGACGATCTCCTTCCTTCAACTCCGTCGACAGCCAACGTGCACCGGACGTAGCAAGCTCCACGACGTTTGCGCGACGCTTCAAAAAAAAGGCTGCTGAGCCTCCATGCAGGAGTGCTTGTTCGAGTTCCACGCTGGCGTCGCGTCGCCGTTTGGGCCAAACCGCATTGAGCCAGCCTTTTCCCATCGGATTCAGTACCCACAGCCCGAGGTCCGTCACGAAGCGGATCCGGGGCAGTGAGTGGCGCTTGGTGATGTGATCGAGCGCCAGGAACTCAACGAAATTGAGTGACTGCAAGATGTGGACGACTCGCGCTTCGGACGCAATCCGCTGATGCGCTTCGAGCCAGCCCGGTTCGAGCGCGATATTGGAAAAGAGCCGGTCGAACGCAAACCGAAGGAGTGGATTGGGTTCGTAGGTTGGGGGCAGGGCGTCTTGACGCTTCGACACGGGAACCTGCTAGCAAATCGTTGCAGTCAGCCCAAGTGTTCTTGGTGCACGACTCCACGATTTTTGCTCTTACCATGGGCAATGGTAGAGAAGCCGCGTGAGCATTGATGCCTGCAGCGCCCGGGCCCGAACAACCGTCCAAGGGACGGTCCTCGCTCTACTCGTGATTTGTGCGGCCTGTTCGCGCAAGTCGACCCCCGAACGGTTGGTCGGAGCTTCAAGCGCCGCAGCGAAGGGTTCAGCGCACGTCTCCGCGTCACCGCGTGCCCGACTCGCGTGCAAGCCGTCCGGCACCTCCTTCTCGCTGGG
>JBLNFG010000668.1:0-2784 GCA_050263495.1 Myxococcales bacterium
TTGGCCTCTCCAATTTTCTTGTGCCGGCGAACGCCCGCGCCGAATTCGCCTACTACGTGTGGTTGATCCGACCAGGACCGAGCAACGCGAATCAGCTTGACGTCGAATGAACGCTTCGCTCGTGATGGACGATCATTGGCTGCGTCGTCCGCTTGCTCGTGAGTGACCCCCGCATTCAGCGATGCACAGGCAGCCCAGCCGCTGCAACTCGCACGTGCTACGCCGTAATGCTGTGAGCACCGTGGCTCAGAGTCGCACCATCACAGACTTCAGGGTAATCGGCGTGGGCCAGAGCTCCCGGTGTAGTGCGCCCATCGAGGCGGCTCACAACTTCGGGTCGCAACACACCCGGCTAACCTGGCTTACCCTTTCAGGATTGCGGACCCATCCACTCGACATCCCCCGTTCAGTGCTAAATCGCAATCCGGTCAACGCAATTGCGGTAGACTGCCACCAGCTCGCGTGTGGTGCTGCACCGCTGGCGAGCAATTGGCAGTAGCTCTAGAGTTTTATCATGGCGTTCCGAGCGGAATTGGATGAGGGCCCAGAGCCCAAGCGTTCATCGGCGAGCCAACGCGGTGACACGTTGAGTTTTCCACCGAGCTTTCAGCGCGGCGACACCCTACACTTCCCGTCCTCGCCAGAGATCGGGGCAAGCCTTGCACCGACTTCGGGAATTCGTGCCTCGAACCACGACCTGGAAGAAGGACGTCTATCCGGTGTTCTCAGCACCAATCCGATACCCGTGGGCATCGCCAATTCGGAGCGAGCGCGGTTCGGCGAAAGTGAGCGAACGATCGGTGACGTCATTGCCGATCGCTACGTGCTGGAGAGTGAAATTGCCCATGGCGGTATGGGCGTGGTGTGGCGCGCGTACGATCGAGAGCGCGGACAGCACGTCGCGGTAAAGTTGGTTGCGCCGCATAGACTCGTCCATGGGGACGCGGCGGCGCGGCTATGTGCCGAAGCCACGCTACTGATGCTGATCGATTCGCCTCACGTAGCGAAGATTCTCGACGCTGGCACCACGCTCGAAGGTGAACCCTACCTCGTGATCGAGCTGCTGCAGGGCGTTACGCTCCAGCAGCTTATCGCGGTAAGCTCGAGTGTTCCCGTGAGCGAAGCGGTTGGGTGGATCTGCCAAGCCGCAAGCGGTTTGGCTGATGTCCATCAAGTCGGCTTAGTTCACGATGACGTGAAACCAAGCAATCTGTTTCTCGCGGAAGTCACAGGCGAGCAGGCGAGCATCAAGTTGCTCGATTTCGGCGTGGCGCGGATCCTTTCCGACCCTCAGGCTGTAACCGCTCGAGGCGAGATCTTCGGCAATCCTTGTTACATGGCCCCAGAGCGCATCGCCGGTAGCTGGTACGCCGATCACAGAGCAGACATCTGGTCGCTAGGAGTGGTGTTATATGAATTGACGACGGGGCAACGCCCCTTCGACGGCGACACGCTGGACGACATCTGCGCGGCAGTAGCAGCCGCTTCACCGCGACCCATCCGCGAGCTACGACCAGAGGTGAACCCCGAACTCGAGCAAGCGGTGCTGCGCTGTCTACAGCCGCGACCGGAGGATCGTTACCCGAATGCGCGACTCCTCTTGATCGATCTGAAACGATCCGTGGCTCCTCTGCCCTCCACCGTGTCGGCAGCCATTCCCCGCGAAATGCAGGCCGACGCATCGGCACTCGCGAACTCTGCGTCAGTGGCGCAATCAGACGAAGTCGGTGTGCCTGCGCTAGTGACGCAATCAGACGCGGTCGCTGGGGTGCACCCTGCGTCAGTTATCCAATCGGACTCCTCGGTTACTACTCAATCCCTTGAAGCGAGATCTGATGGCTCCGTGGCGTCCATCCGAGCCGCCAAGTTACGTTCCATCGTCCAGGCTCCATCGTTCAAGGATCCAGGCCTCCCACAGCAACACTTCGTCGCCGCAAGGCTTCGAGATGAACCGACTGGTACTGAAGCGCCCACCAGAAGGCGTAGGCGATGGCCAGCAATCATTGCGTACACGATCGCGATTGGCGTGTCGCTGGTCGGAATCATCGGCGTTGCACGTACCCTGCGTGTGGGACGTTCCTCGGTAGAATCCGATCCACCGCCTCAGCTCGACCAACGCGCATCCATCGCCGCTCAAGGGAGCCCAACGGAAAGCACGCCACAGCAGGGCAACCAAACGCAGACGACTCAGGAGGCGCCCCCCTCGCCAGGGAACGCGATGGCCGTACCCGAAACGTCAACGGATGCCGCGCCGCTTGCCCAACCCGGAGAGACAACGTCGAACGTGCTCCCCGCTGGAGCAGCCGATAGCTCGGGCGCGCCGCAACCAAGTCGGACACAGACGACAACCCCGAACGTGAATGCCAGGCCCTGGGTGGGGCGTTCCCGCGCAAACTTGAGGACGTATGACACGAGCCAGCCTCGCGGCACGCCGCTGAATGAGGTGCATATCAACGCCCGAGGCGAGCTGACGGATGCGAAGGGGAGGCCTCTGCCGAAAGCAGGCGCCCCAGAGTGATGTGCCGGGCCGATTGCCCGCGTACGACGCATGAGTTTCGGGCTTGATCGATCGGCGCTCTACACCTGCCAGCCTCCGTCCGGTATGCTCGGCAGCCCCCGGAGCTGCCACAGCGATGCCCCCAGCCTTCCCGTACCGCGATCCACAGCAACCCATCGAGACCCGTGTGACGGATCTGCTCTCGCGCATGACCTTGAAGGAGAAGGTTGGGCAGATGATGCAGCTCAACGGACAGATCGACGCCGTTCGGACCGTGCAGGAGTTTC
>JBLNFG010000669.1:0-3739 GCA_050263495.1 Myxococcales bacterium
TTGTATCACCGCCTCGGCAAGCTACCCGAACCTGATCGGCTCACCCACAAATTCGCGTGACGAGGCTTCTTTTGATGACGAAGCAAGAGCAACAGATGTGTTCAGCCGTCCGAGTTCGTCGAAGTACCATCGCGAGTACGTTCGTGAGTTTTTAGCACGGGAGCCGAGGTCTGTGATCCAAAGCTAATTCACGCGTGGCTTCGCGCCATCCCAGGGCTACGCATCTACAATGGCTACGGCCCGTCCGAGGTCAACTCGGTTAGCGTCAGCTTCGAGATCTCGCGCATCGAAGACGGCCGCGTGGAGTACTATCCGATCGGAAAGCCACACCGCACGGTGCGCGCCTTTCTGGTGGATGATAACGAGCGAGTGATCGAATGTGCCGATACGATTGGCGAGCTGGTCCTGTGTGGACCGCAGGTGATGCGCGGGTACATCGGAGATGACACTGCGACGCGAGACGCGTTCCTATGGCTCCACGGAGAACGCTTCTATCGCACCGGCGACCTCTGCACGCGAAATGCCGAAGGCGACTTCGTGTATTGCGGACGCCGCGACTTCGAGGTCAAGATTGCGGGGCGCCGCATCAACCTTCTCGAGATTTCGAGAGAGATCAATCTTCTGCCTGGCGTATGCGACGCGCTTGTTAGCGCAATGGACTTAGGCAGCGAGAAGGGCATCGTAGCGTTTTGCCGAGTCAACACCCCTGAAGAGCATACGGATACGTCCGAGTGGCTTGACCGTATGGAAGCCAAGTTTCCAGCATACATGGTGCCGCGGCATTTCGGACTCTATCAAACACCACCGCGAGTGAGTTCCGGTAAGATCGACCGCGCTGCATTGGTCGCACTGCTGTCGTCGTCACTTGCCAAGCACACCGCTCGATTCCTTTACCTCGACGTTGACGTCAATAGCTTCCGGCCAATGGGCGCCGTCGCACGCGCGCCACGCATACGAGAGGACCGTGTTTATGAGTGAAGAGGCCCAACTGCGCCGCCCAAACCACCAGATCAAGCGCATGGCTGACCGTGGTAGGTATGATCGAACGAGTATATACGACGTCCCAGACGCGTCGTTAATCGGTCATGTTGGATTCGTCCACGACGGATTCCCGGTAGTCTTCCCCATGGTCATTTGGCGTTCCGGGGACTATGTGCACATCCATTCAGCCAACAAGGGGCGACTTGCATCCGTTTGTGCTGGGGCAAACCTCTGCATCTCGATCGCGCATCTCGATGGTTTGGTGCTCGCTCGTAGCGCCTACAACCATTCGATGAACTACCGATCGTTGGTCGTCCATGGAGTGGCGGAGGCTGTCCTCGACGCGGACGCCAAATTGGCCGCACTTCGGGCCTTCGTGGAACGTCTCTATCCCGGGCGGTGGGAGGCACTGCGGCCGATTAAGCCGAACGAGTTGCAAGCTACGGTCGTGCTGCTCATTGCGCTCGATCGTGCTGCAGTCAAAGTCAGAACTGGCATGCCAGGAGACGAACTGGATGATCCCGAGTGGCAGATTTGGACGGGAGTGTTACCCGTAGAGACTCGGTTGGGTGATCCGATGCCCGACCCGACGATGCCGGGTGGATTACCGATTCCTGATTACGTCCGACGAATGGCCCCGCTCTAGCCGACACTCGCCCTTGAAAACATCAGGAGTGACACCTTGGGTGGGAAAATTGGCATAGCGGGGCCCATGTCTGGCCCGCTCCGCGCGTACGGTGTGCAGCGTGAGCGGTTAGCCGCTGCGCAGTTAGGTTTGCCCGGTCAGACCCTGGAGCTCGTGATCGTTGACGACGAAGCGAACGAAAGGGCTAGGGCGACTCCAAACCAGAACTGTCCGTTGAGACCCTCTGTGGACAATAGTTCGCCGATTACCAAACGATTGACTCGAGAGGATCGTCAAGCCGAGTCCAGCAAACGCGCCCTCGTGACAAGGATGGCTTCGCGGTCGTCCCCGGCGGCTGGAGCAACTCCGTGGTCGAGCACTTATCGTGCGAGTTGCCATGGCGGCTGCTGGCTCTGACGGACGGGATGGACGGTGCTTGGGAGGAGCACGCGACGACGCAGAGGTCGTTATGGTGGCCAAGAGAACCAGACACGTCGGCGTGCCGTGTCCGTTGCGTACGGCGATTAGCGCGTAGTGCCGGACAGATAACCTTTGCTAGTTCGACGCACCGTGACTGCTTGTCGATGCTCCGAGGACCACCGCCGTAGCTCGGAGACTCCGGATGTAGTGAATCGCCTGACTGTAAAGCTGGTGCGCTGAGGATGCAGGTAGAGGCGTGGAACAACACTCAACACTCGGTCGAGCTATGGGGGATTCGAGGGGCCGAGCCCGCAACGCACTGGCAGACCGGTACCCAATTGCAAGACACTCGCCGCCAACAGAGCAGCGTTGCAGCCAGCACGCGAGAAAATTCCCCCTGGCTGTCACAGCCGTCACCCCAACCGCCTAAACAGGCAATCGCAAGCGAGTTCGTGCAGCCCATGACCCACCCCAAGATCTTCCCGTGTCTTTCAGTCACAGTGGCCGCGCTGCTCTGGGGTAACGCGCTCTTGGCGCAGCCGAGCACGCTTCTTGGCAGCTCCGCATCATCGACTCCGCCAAAGGCGCACGTCCACGCTACTGCATCGCGGAGTGCGTCAAGTGACGTGACTGCGACGAACCAAACCAATGCGCACGTTCACGGCACCGCATCGCAGAGTACGCAAAGCGACGTCACTGCATCGACTCAGCCCAACGCGCATGCGACGAACGGGGCCGTGTTGGCGCCCACTGGGCAGCGCTCGGGAAGGGTCGTCACCCCCGAGCAAGAGCACGCTGCCGCGCAGCTGCTCGATGAGTACGTTCGAACGGCCATTTCTGACTCCCCGACGCTGGCTGCACTGCGTGCCAAGCAAGCTTCCGCGCGTGAGCAGGTTCAGCCTTCGGGTGCGCTTCCAGATCCAATGGTCGGCGCCATGTACCAGAGCGTGGGCCCACCGTGGCAACCCATGGCGCCAATGAGCATGGTGCAGGCGGAAGTATCGCAGGTGATTCCCGGCGTAGGTAAGCGTCAAGCGCGGCGTAATGCCGCCGATGCCGAGGCAAGCGTGCGTAGCCATGAACTCGAAGCAGCCAGGACGCAAATCGCATCCGCAGTGCGCCAGCTGTTTGCGCAAATCTATGCCTCTGATCGCGAAGAAGAGGCCATGGAGAGTGCAAACGCGCTGATCGACCTCATGGTGGGGACGATCACCGGTCAGTTCGCCGCAGGCAGATCGGATCAAGAAGCACTCGCCAAGGTTTCGGTCGAACGCGGCAAGCTCCTCGAGCAGCTCACGGACATTCGAACCAATCGCGAGGTGCTAGTGGCGAGACTCAACCAACTCTTGGCGCGTCACGACGCCACCAAGGTGCCGCGCATCGAGGCGCTACCTCCGGTCGCCATCGAGACGCAACAGTTGACGGAACAAGTGCTCGATCACTCGCCCGATCTACGTGTTCAACGCGCGGCGATCAACGCCGCTAATCGACGGCGCGAGAACGCGGAAACCGAAACTAGGCCGAATTTTTTGTTTGGTCTGTCCGGCGGGGCAACGACCAATGGCGAGCCCGTCGTGACTCTGCGCTTTGGGATGGAACTTCCAATCTGGCGCGCCTCAAAGCAAGATCCGATGATTCGCGCCGCACGAAAGGACATCGAGGCTGCGGAGAGCGAATACAAGGCAATGCAGTTGAAGTTGCGCGGCGAGATCA
>JBLNFG010000670.1:0-9536 GCA_050263495.1 Myxococcales bacterium
GGGGAAAGTCGACCGGGCGTCGCGCGCAGCGCGCGTCCGGGCGGATGGGGGCAGCATCACTACTTTGAGGAGCGTAGCGACGAGGCCGCCCTGCGCAGCGAGAGGATCAGCGCTTGCAGTAGGGATTTCAAACCGTTCGGCGTTCTAGAGCGCCTCTCCAACGATGGGTATTCGGACGCCGCTTCGCGGCTGAAGCATCCCCGCATTAAAGTCGCATAGGAGAGTGGAAGAACGAAAGGATTTGGATTGGTCAAGCGTGAGCCTCGTGGGCAGACTCCATCAACCCTGGACCGAGATGCCGATGCACCTTGATGAGCGCACCGATTACCTCGGCCGTCCCATCCCCGAATTTTCCGACCTTCCGCTCTTCCGGCGCCATTTCCTCTGTTCATCGGATCCCGCCAGACAGTTGCGCGATCTCGTCGCTGGAAATTGAGGGAACTTCTCAGGCTTCGCGGACAAAGCGCTGCGTTTCGCAGCTCAACTCGCTCGAGACGATGGGGACATCGGTACTCGGCCGCCGTAGATGTTCGACAGGTGCTCCACTACCGAACGGAGTCGTTCCGCTCCACCTCGACCCGATTTCGACCCGAATTCTTAGCCCGATATAGTGCCGCATCTGCGCGCTGAAAGAGGGTCGCGGGTTCGTCTCCGCTATGCAGCGTGGCTACCCCCAGAGAGATCGTTACACACGGTAGTTTGTCGCCATCGACCTGTGTGATAGCCGTGTCCGAAATTGCTTGTCGAACGCGATCAGCGGCGATCAATGCCCCTGATAGTTCGGTGCCGGGTAATAGTACGGCAAACTCCTCGCCGCCGTACCGCACTGCAATGTCGGTAGGACGAATACTTTGAGCCAAGACCTTTCCAACGGTCCGCAGCGCCACGTCACCAGCTGCGTGCCCGTATGTATCGTTGTACTGCTTGAATCGATCCACATCGATGACGAGCAGCGACAGGCTTGCCGAGCCGCAGCGCTCCGCCCGATCCAGCATTCGCTTGAACTTGTCGTCCCACCAACGTCGGTTGTATAGGCCAGTCAAAGCGTCAACGTTGGCGTCACGCTCGAGCTGGCTTCGCAGAAGCGCGGCACGTTGTAGGGATGTATTGTTGTCGCGCATGCGCTGAGCCAGCAGAAACAAAAGGTTTATCGCGAACTGATGCGAAGCATTGGCAAGGCGCCAGAATGTCTCGTGCGCCACCTCGAGCAACAGCGACATCTCCATCGCAATTACGTGCGCAGACGCAGGACTCCCGTCCATCACGCTCATTTCGCCAACGGTCTGTCCCTTTTCCAAAAAGGCAATCGGCTCCGCTGGTTGATCGGTCAGGTAGATTCCCAGCCGTCCCTCGAGAAGAAAATACATGACGCGATTGGGTTGGCCCTTTCGAAGAAGGACCTCACCCGGACCAAGCTGTTTGGTGCTGCAACACCGGAGGACCCTCCAAGCAATCTCCTCGGAAACGCCCTTGAGGATCTCGAGCGACTGGAGTTCAGTCCTGACTCTTGATTCGGCTGCATCGGTGTTGGCTACGCCGGGCATCAGCACTGCATTACGGCCGGATTGAGGCGTGGCTGAACCCCTTATCCTCGGCTTGTGGACCAACCAGACACTCAAGCTAGAAGAGCACCCCGAACAGCGTCACAGTGAATATGCCTTCGGAGCGACCCAAACCACGGGCTCAGCCGTGCACAGCCGGTTCTTGCCCGATGCTTTCGCAACGTACAATGCACCGTCCGCTCGTTCGAGCAGGGCCTCGGCCATTGCCTGAAAATAGCTGGCAGGAATTGGACGCTCAAAGCCGTCGCTGCCGAAATCGTGAACAGGCAACGTGGAAAGGCCGATGCTGCCGGAAAGTGCACGACTTCCATCTGGCAACTGCACCGTGCGTTCTCGCAGCAGCTCGAGCAGCCGTTCGCCGACGCTCGCAGCACCGTCTGCGTCGGTGTGTGGCAACACCACAGCAAACTCGTCTCCGCCAAGGCGCCCGACGACATCGTTCTCGCGGGTAGCGACGCGCAGCACCTTGCCAACCATCGCCAAAGCTTGGTCACCCGCCAAATGGCCCCCCGTGTCGTTGATTTCCTTCAGCCCGTCCATGTCGAGCATCATGACCGAAACGCATTGCATTGACCGAAACGCAGTCCTGATCTCACGCCGCATCCAATTTTCGAAGAAGCGCCGCGCGTGAACGCCGGTAAGGGGATCGAGCGCCGCCATTTCGTACAGCACCATATTCTGGATCGCAACGGTCGCTTGGTTCGCGTAAACCAGCTGGAGCTCCGCCACTTCCTCACGCAGTGCCGCGTGCTCCAACCAGAGCGCTCCCATCGTATGTTCACCAATGCGCAAGGGAACGATGCTCTTGGCCTCGAAGCGCCTAATCTCGCCAGAGCGCAGCGTTTCAAGCAACTGCTGGAACTCCTCATGCGACAAGCCGTCATGCATCATGGCGACGTTGGCGAACCTTCCGCGGCGAGATTGTACGACCAAGTAGTCGTCGTCATTGGTTGCTTCGCCCAAGAGCAGGGGCGGCGACGGTGGCAGGGCGGGAGTCCCGGATTCAGGGACTAAGACCAATAGCGCTGAGGTAGCCCCCACCACCTGCACGGCTTGGTCCAGCACGTCTTCATAAAGATCACTGAGCGGCTGTATCCGATGCAAGATCGGGCTGGCTTCGACGATGCGCCTCAGCCCCTTGCGGCTTCGCGCGAGCCTGCCGATGGCGTCGGCCGCCTTTAGGCCTGCGTCAGTCCAGAGTAAGAGCTTCTCTGGCCCCTCACTCTTATCGTAATACCCTTGAATATCCAGTTCGCGCAGCATCTCCCGGGGCGGATGCTCATTGGCGTACCCAGTCTGCAGAATCACCTGAGTCGTCGTATCGAACTCACGCAATTCCGCAACCACGCGCTCACCAGTCATGCCAGGCATGAAGTAGTCGAGCAACACCAAGTCGACGGACTCGCGCTTTAGTATATCGATCGCCTCCGGACCACTCGAGGCAGTCAGCACGCGATGTCCCTCTGACTCGAGAAGAATGTGCGTCGCGCTCAGGTAATCAGGGTCGTCGTCTACGAGCACAATCACGAAGCCTGACGCACGGCTCGCTCTGTGCTTACGCGCCATGGCGTTGGCTCCCCTCTCCCGGCACGCGCAACGATAATGTCAGCCATAGGCGACGTGTTTCTTGCCTACCAAGCTGCACCGAGAGACGTTCGACGAAGAGCACCGATTCGGGAGCGTAACACTTTTCTTCTGACACCGCGTGAATTCTTGCACCCGTCACGCTCCGCTTGGCTGACTCGCGCGTCCGTCGCTCGACGGCAAGCTCGCCCGATTAATGGAGTTGTCGAACCTACAATCGATTCGAGCGCGCTGAATCGGATCGATACCTAGGCGAGTTCGGTCCGCGCTGGTGGGCGCTCCGTTGAGGTCCAGGGAACATCGATTGCTTCGGACCTATGGACGCGCCCCTTCCCGTCACGCTTCGCCTGGTAAAGGGCTTCGTCAGCGTGCCGCACCAAACGCTCGAGCAGTTCCTCAAAGAAGTCTGGGCTGAGCGTCCTCCCGACGGCAGGTGGGCACGGACCACGGCTCTGAAGCACGGAAACACCGATGCTCGCGCTGACCGTGATGCTTCTACCTTGCACCAATACGGTTTTTTCGCGCAGCAGATCCAAAATCCGTCGAGCTGCCGTCAGTGCACCCTGCATATCCGTGGCGGGCATCAGCATCGCAAACTCGTCTCCACCGAGGCGCGCCGCCAGATCATGCTCGCGCGTGGTGTCACGCAGTACCCGCCCGACGCTCCGAATCGCGAGATCTCCAATGCGGTGCCCACCTTGATCGTTGATGGCCTTCAATCCGTCCAGATCGATCAGAAGCAACCCAACCGGAGTGCCATTGCGCACGGCGGCCCTTACCTCGCGGCGAGCCCAGACGTCGAAAAACCGACGCGCGTGAACTCCCGTCAAGGTATCGAGAGCCGCCATTTCATAGTAGAGCGAATTCTGGAGTGCGACGCTTGCTTGGTGAGCAAGGACGTCCAAGAGCTCCAATTCGAATTGGCGTGCCTCGCCGGAAACCTTCATCGCAACGAATCCAAGGACATGCTCACCCACCCGCAGAGGCACCGCTATCCAGGGTTGCCCGATCTGGGTACTTCGGCTCGATATGCTCTGTCGAACCACGCCGAATCCGTCAGGAGCCAAGATCCCGATCCAATCGCGTGCACCCGCTAGGCTGCCCACCGACGCCACGACTCGGGCTCCAGTCCCTGTGGCTTCGTCAATGACCAAATCGCCGTCTTCGCCGAGGGCATCCGGAAAGAGCGACAAGAGCGCTCCATCGGCACCGGCGTGCGCAACCATTTGTAGGAGGATCTCCGCGTACAGGTCATTCTTTTCGCGCCGGCTGTGCACCATTCGAGTTCCCTCGAGAACGCCGTCCAGTGCGCGCTGGCTGTCACGCAATTTTGCAAGTGCAGCAGCTGCTTTCGCTGCGACGTCGGTCCAGAGCAAGACGCGCTCTGGACCCTCCCCCTTGTCACAGAAGCCTTGGATATCCAGTGTGCGAAGGAGCTCGCGCGGAGGTCTCTCGTTGGCGTAACCCGTCAGAAGTACGATCTGCAATTCACGATTCTTGCGTCGAATCTCCTCAACCAGACGTTCGCCGTTCGTATCGGGCATCCAATAGTCCACGAGCATCACGTCAATGTGGCGTGTCTCCAGCAATTCGAGCGCAGCAGTTCCACAACTAGCGCGCAACACCGAGTAGCCCTCGGATTCCAATAGCAGACTAGTGGCGAGCAAAAACTCCGCGTCGTCATCAACAAGCAAGACCGCAGTCTGTCGCTCGATCATGACTCGGTGTCGACGCGTCATTGCGCGGCTCCAAGGTCTCTACCAATCGGAATCGACACACAGAACACCGCTCCCCCCTCGGGACGGTTTCGCGCTTCAATCGTACCGCCAAAGTCGGCAACCACGATTTCGCGAACAATCGTCAGACCCAACCCTGTCCCATGGCCAAACGGCTTGGTGGTGAACAGCGGCTCCCAGATCTGTGCCTGCAATTCTTCGGGAATCCCCGGTCCGGAGTCGGCTACCTGCAGCGTCAACCGTTGCGCGTCGGACGCGAGCTGAATCTCGATCACGCCGCCATTCGGTGACATTGCATCAATCGAGTTGGTCACCAGATTCGTCATGATCTGACTGAGTCGACCCGGAGTCCCGTGCAATTCAATCGCGTCAGGGCTGTGATGGATTTGGATGCTACAGTTGCCCTTACGTAGCGCGTGACCGAGCAGTAAGAGTGTCTCCTTGACGTTGGACACAACGTTGAAGACGATGCGTTCCTTGCGCCCAGTGTCTCGAGTTTGGTTCTTGATGCTGCTAACGAAATCCGCAGCACGAACCGCAGCACCCTGGGCCAATTGCAGTGCCCGCTGCATATCCTGCACGATTTCTAAGTGATCCGCAGGCGTTACTTCGGAGTCCGCGGCTGAGGCCTGATACTCTTGGACACGATTGGTCAACTCCACCAGCGCCGCACGGATAGCTGCCACGGGGCTGTTCATTTCGTGGGCGATGCTCGCCGTCAAGCGACCAATACTCGCCATTCGCTCCGCGGCGACGAGCATCTGTTGGTTGCGCTTGAGCGCAACATACGCCTGTTCGAGTTCGGTTGCCCGGCGCTCTAGCGTCTGCATCAAGGCATCGCGCTCGCGATCCTTCTCGACCACCTCTTGAACCAGCATCGCTCCCTTCAAGGCTGCGCTCAGCTGGTCGCGGAGCGCTTCGTAGATGACTCCCTGTCGCGGCCCCATTTCTAACACGACGAAACCGAGCGCGTGCTCCTTGAAAAACAGCGGTTCGATGATGTGTGCCGCTCGACTCTCGGACAGGCTCAAACCCTCCGGCACTAGTCGGCGTGCCGAAAAGACCTTTCCGACCCACTCGGACCCAAAATGTCGTCGGGCGTCGTGGGCAAGAATGAGTCGCGCGTTTCCCTCAGCACCGTCGCCATTCTCATACAGCGACAAGTAGCAGCTTTGAATGCCCAGTCTCGGTAGTTGATCGGCAAGCGCATTGGCGAGGCTCACGACGTCAAAGGTCGTGATCACTCGCTCGTTGGTTTCGCTCAGCACTCGGACCCATCGTTCCGCCTCGAGACGCTGTTGGGCCTGGACGCGTTCGACAGCACTGGCAATCATCAAGCGAGCTTGCTGCCAAAGCTCTTCAGCGCGCGCCTTGTCCGCTAGGTCCGAGAAGCACGGAAGCACTTGGCGACGCAACGCGCTAATCACGTCTTGCCAGACGCTACCGTCGCTGCCCTTCTGGGTCAGTTCGCGCAGACCATCCTCCAAAGTCGCGAGAAATCCCACGCTGGGCTGACACTCGAGTTCGTTCATGAACGCGTCGAGCAAGCGCTCATGCCAATCCGAGGGGAGAGACCGGGCTAACCCTCTCAGCGCCTGGTTCATTTCGGCGAGGATTCGCTCCCGGCGCTGACTCACGGCTTGCCCCAACAACAGAGCGCCTTCCGTCCCAGGCGCAGCCGCGATGGATGCCGGTGATGACAGCGAAAAGCATCCACACGATCGGCGAGCGACTAGCTCCGTGTGGAGCGTTACCTGCCCCTCGACGTGAACACCCCGTAACATGGCAGCCGCGATGTTTGCGGCTTGAACGCCCTGCTCGTAAAGCGGTTGACGGACGGTCGTTAGTGGTGGTGAGGCAAACCGCGCTTCGTCAACGTCATCGAAGCCGACCACCGCAACGTCGCGTGGCACTCGATAACCCGCCGCATCCAAGCCGTCCATGACCCCGAGGGCCATATAGTCACTGGCAGCCACGATCGCATCGATTTGTTGGAATCCGAGGCCAAGCAACTGTTCGGCTGCGGCCATGCCCGACTTTCGATGAAAGTCGCCCGTTGTTACCAGCTGCGGGTCGTAAGCGATACCATGAGCGGCGAGGACTTCGCGATATACCCTAAAGCGCCGCTCGGCCTCTTCGTTGACCTCCGGGCCCCGAACGAAGGCGATGCGCTGGTAACCGTGCTGAACGATCAAATGCTCGATGGCGTCACGCATTCCCCGAGCATTGTCCACGAGTACGCCGGGCATTCCGCTCAGTGCAACGGCAATGCTTACGGTGGGGATCCCTCCGAAGCGGCGCAAGAATTCGGTGATTCCTTCGGGCCCGACGTGATTGCCTAATGCCCCAGAAACGACGATCAACGCATCGATATTCTCGGCCGTCGCCAACTCGAAGGTGCGATTGCGGTGAAGCCCGAAGCGGTCGGGTGAATCGAGGCCACCACCGGCGAAACAGAGCACATTTGCATCTTGTTGCCGCGCGGCGTCAGACACACCGCACAGTACCGCTGTCTGATAATCGTCTTCGAGCCAATCGACGAACAGCCCTAGGGTTGGTCGGCGTCCGAGCGGAAACCGAGACTGGGGATAATCGGATGCACTCAATGTCAGTGCGGGAGATTACCAGACTTCAGGAACTACCGATGCCGCGAAATCGCTTGACGAATTGTCCACCGAAGTCCGCGCACAAGCGACCGCGTTGTCGGCACTGGTGCCCTCTCTCACTACACGTTCGGGGTGTCTTCTTCTGGTTGGTGCGGCGCGTTTGCCGCCCGTTTGCGCGAGCCCGGCGTGGCGCAACCAAGCGCCTCGATTTTTCGCCCTTGCCGGTAGCGACGAACAATGCCGTGGGGCTCACGCGCCACACTGATTCGCAGAAACGTCGCGTACGCCGGATCGTTCGAGCGCCGGAATTGCGTGCAGCTCGGAGCGGGAGCTGGCTCGCATTGTTCGTTGTGTAGCCGAAGGCGATACCCGCACTGCTCGCAACGGAATCGCCCCAGAAGGCCGGCGAGATATTCTGAGGCGTGGAATTCTCCGTCCGCATGCCCCGCTTCGATAACTATCTATCGAACTGCAGGGGGGGCGGCTCGTCCTGCACGAGATACTCGAACTGGCTCCGAAACTCGTCGTTCGAGAGCCCGGCGGTGCGCGCCAGCTTATTTAGCTCCACTTCGTCTTCGAAGTCGTCGCGCCTGAGGCGAAGCATGTAGCGTCGCGCAATTCCGTAATGGTCCGAGCTTACATCCACTGTCCGCAGCCGGACCGATCCAAGCGCGGCATCGAATAGGTCCTTGAAGGGAATGGGACGGAACTGTCCGTCCTGCATACTGACCACGGCGTCAGTTCCGCCTTCGAGCAGGTACTTCGAGGCGCAATACCCCAAATCGCGGGTGTACTCCATATCGAACGGGATCGGATCGGCGCAGCGAAGTTCATAGCCGATGTTCTTTGCGACAATCGTCGATTCGATGCCAAACGCACGAACGCGCGCGGTTACTTCGGCGCGCAGAAGTTCAGCGAAGCGAACCTCCGAGATACGACGATTGGAATCACGGTCAAGCGTGGTTTCACTAAACCGTTCGCGATCGGCTGGATCGAGTCGCTCCATGACGCCCTCAGCCAAGATCGCGACGCCATCGCGACGCCCGTAGCGGCACCGTTTGATGACCGCACCAGCCAAAACATCCACGACTGTACGCAGTGGCACGGTTGGGCTGCGGAATTCTTCCGGGATCACCGTCAGTGTGACGCCTGCTGCCTTCCCAATCCCGAGAGCAAGATGGCCCGATTTGCGACCCATGGTTAAGATGAAGTACCAACGTGAGGTGGTCGCCGCGTCCACCTGAAGATCTTTGACGATCCCAACACCCACGTGACGGGCAGACTGGAAGCCAAAGGTGGGGATCCCGTTCGGCAACGCCATATCGTTGTCGATGGTCTTCGGGACGTGCGCGAACTTGATGCGGCCCTGTGCAAGCTCACTGAGCTGCATCACTGCATGTAGAGTCTGATCTCCGCCGATAGTAATCAGAGCGCCCACGCCCAATCGCTCTAGGGATTCCAACGTTCGTCCGAGCGCATCACGATCGCCGACAGGGTTGGCGCGCGAGATCCCGATCGACGACCCGCCGCGGAAATGTATCGCCGCAACGTTCTTGATCGTGAGCGTTGACGTATGCGAAATATCGCCCTGCATCAACCATTGGAATCCATCGTTGACGCCAATCACGTCGACCCCGGCGAGAATCCCGCGAATGGTAGCGGCGCCGATGACGCTATTGATTCCGGGGGCAGGCCCACCTCCGGCAAGGATGGCGATGCGCTCGAGTCTAGACATCGTGCGCAGCCTAAGAAGAGATCACACCGGAATTCAAGAAGAATGTGGCGACCCTTAGGGCCGCCACATTGCTTTTCTGGGGGATTTGGGGGGTATGCAGTCCCCGTTGGCTTGGCTTACTTGATCGGCTCGATGCTGGTAATGCAGAAGTCTTTGAACGCCCCCACCTTGGTCTTGTCGGTGCCGGTCCCCGAAAGCTGAATCTGGAACGCCAAGGGCGCCTTACCTGGGGCCGTGCACTTGCCCCAGTCACTCGGCGGGCAGCTGACGTCCGTGAACAGCACGTCGAACGAGCCCTTACCACCACTGATCT
>JBLNFG010000671.1:0-2731 GCA_050263495.1 Myxococcales bacterium
TGGCATGCCCAAGTGTCGCGACTGCAATGATGCCGATCCCAAAGTCTGGGACGCGTGCGCTACCTGTGCCGATCGCGATCTCGATCAGCGGTACGTTGACTGTGACGCGTACCCACCGGGGAACGAGTTCGATTGCGACGATGCCAATCCGGATACCTGGCGCACGTGTGCAAGCTGTGCCGATCTCGACGGCGATGGCTACTTCGGAGACTGCGACCACTACACGAGAATCGTCGGACCAGACTGCAACGATCAGGATCCGTTGGTCACGGGCTGTGCCAAGCACGTGATCCTATTCATCGGCGACGGCATGGGGTTCCAGCAGGTTCGCGCCGGACGTTGCTTTGCCAGTGGCAATCGGACGCCATTGAGCTTCGAGCAGTTCCCATACCGTGGACGCGTAACGACCCTCAGCGCGGACAATGCCGTTACGGATTCTGCCGCGGCGGCCACCGCGATCGCGACGGGACACAAAGTAAACAACGGAACCCTGTCCATCGCGGTCCCCGGCGACGGCTCGGACCTGCCGACAGTGCTCGAGCTACGGCAGAGGCGTGGAGAATCCACCGGGCTCGTGACAATCTATGACTCAGTGTTAGAGGCAACGCCCGCTGCCTTCGGGGCGCACACTCAGAGCCGCTACGACAGTACGAAGATCGCCAACGACCTTCTGACTCGCACCAAACCAGAGATCTTGTTTGGTGGGAAGAACTCACTCATTCCCGTCAGCGGGTTCGTTCGTGCGGGGTACGTCACGGTGGACGGCCAAGACGGGCTCTTGGCGCTTACGGACACGAGTCCACACGCCATACTCGGCATGTTCGAGAATACTGCGCCTAACCTACCGCAGCGTACGCGCGCAGCGCTCGACCTATTGCAGCACGATCCAGAGGGGTTCTTCCTGATGGTCGAACAAGCCAACACTGACAAGATGGGCCACGCGAGCAACCTCGAAGGTGCGGTAAACGCCGTGGTCGAACTCGATCAGGCGGTGCAGGTGGCGGTCGACTGGGCAAAAGGCAAGTCCGACACGCTCATCATCGTCACCGCTGATCACGAAACCGGCAGTCTGAATTGTGTCATTGATGACGCAACCCTGACGCAGCCGGGGGTGGTCCCAAGCGATTTTTGTCAGTATCAAACAGGGTCACATTCTGGCGTCGACGTTCCCATCTACGCCACGGGGCGCGGCGCCGAGTTCGTACCCGAGGTATTGGACAACACGCAGCTCTTCCCCATTCTGCTAGGCCACGGACTGCGTTCCCCAGCATCTGAATAGCCCAACCTCGCAGGTGCGACTCAGTGTGCGCCCTAAACTTTAGTTGGTCGACGCTCTCGCTTGCTGGCACGGCGTCGCATTCACGCGAGCTCCGCGGTTCGGCGCTTCCGCGTTTGCACGAGCCACTCCGAAGCTCCGCGGTTCGGCGCTTCCGCGTTTGCACGAGCGGCGCCGCGACACGTCGCACAGCAACGTGTTTACAAATGCCGTTTGCGCGGGCGGCCCCAAAGCGCCGCGACGCGCAATGCCGTTTTACGGCAACCACTGAGCGTCGGCATCCAGTGCGATGGGCGCCAATACCAAGACGCGTTCATGGCCCAGAACTGGCGTAATGCCACTCAGGAGCGGAATTAGCGAACGTGGCGCAAGCACTAACGGGCTCCATAGTCGTCGGCGTTGGCGCTCTACGGCCGCGGTGAATTCCGGCAGCGACGCTTGTGCGTCGAGCCCTAGGGCAGAGAGAAGCCCGTCCCCTGCCCCTTCCACGGTCACCGGTGCTCGTTCGTCGAGCCCAGCGCGTCGACGCGCCCACTCGAGCGCAGAGGAAAGGCCTCCTAGTTCGTCAACTAAGCCAAGTTCCTTGCCGCGCTGACCGGTGTAGATGCGTCCCTCGGCGAGGTTCAGCACCCGATCCCGCTCAAGCTTTCTACCCTCAGAAACCCGATCGATAAAGAGGTCGTACACGCCCTTCATCTGTTCGAACACGCGAGTCCGAGTCGCGTCATTCCAAGACACGAACGGCGAAGAGTAAGCGACCCTTCCCGGATCAGGACTGGGCGTTAGAGTGACGGCGTGCACTCCATGCCCTTCGAGCGCCGGCCCAATCACGATTTTGCCGCCCACCGCGCCGATTGAACCTACAATGCTGGTGGGTTCCGCAAAGATGTGCTCCGCAGCACATGCTAGGTAATAGCCGCCACTTGCTGCCATGCCGCCGATGGACACAACCACCGGCTTGGTTGCGGCAAGCTTGCGCAAATGGAGCCAGATCAAATCGCTAGCCAACGCGGAACCGCCAGGAGAATCAATGCGAAGTACGACGGCTCGAACGTCATTGTCTTCGGCCAAACGCTCGATGGTGCGAATCGTACCAGTGTGGACGATCCCCTCGCCTTCGAACAGCCCCTCCGAGCCCATGGTAATGCCCCCGGAGAGTGGGACCACCGCTACGTGCGCGCGCGAGGCAGCACCATCCTCGAGTCCGGACAACATGCGGAACAGTTCCGCCAGTGCCGCTTCGGAACCCGGCTTTTTCTCGGAGCCAAATACCGTCTTGGTGTCGCTGGCGTGGCCGCGCTTCTTGGCATCGTCGAGCGCGGCGCGATCATCACCCAATTCGTCGACTAAGTGGTGTTCGAGCGCGGCGCGTGCTCCCCATGGCCCGTTTTCTACACTCTCGACGGCAGTTGGACGCGCAGAGGCGACCCCATCGAGCCAGCTCTTGCGCATTCC
>JBLNFG010000672.1:0-5398 GCA_050263495.1 Myxococcales bacterium
CGCGGCGCAAGCGACAATTAGCGCTCGTGTACCGCACCTTGGCGCGGCTGCGCCTTGACCGCCAAGAGTGATTACACTCTGGTGGCAGCCGCACGATTCACGAGCCACGAAGCGTGTAGGAAGTGACGTGACGTCGGGAACCGGTTCACCGGCAATCTGTCGCATCGCCAAGTTGATTGCGCCTCTAGCCAGCGCCGCGACAGGCTGGGAAACCGTCGTTAGCGGCGGATCGCCGAGGCGAGCGAACGTTAAGTCGTCGAACCCAGTGACGGCAATGTGGTCCGGGACGCGAAATCCGGCAGCACGAAGCGCAGTCACCGCACCGAGGGCCATACCGTCGTTCGCCGCAACGATCACGTCGGGTCTCACGTTGCGTGCCAGAAGTCGATTTAGTGCCACGCCGCCGGAGCGTCGGGAAAAGCTCCCCTCGTCAATCAACTCCGGAACGAAAGGAAGGCCGTGACGCGCCAGAGCATCCGTGTAGGCCTGAAAACGCACGTTCGCTTCTGCGTTGTGCAGAGGGCCCCGGATGAAGGCAAGCCGCCGGTAGCCATGGTGCACAATCAAGTGATCGAGCAGGGCCTGCATCCCCGATCGGTTGTCGACTTCCAAGCTAGGCACCGAAGGGATCGTCAGTCCGATACTGCAGCGTGCAAGAGACGCGTATCGCTGGAAGAACGCCGCGGCGGCTCGGGCATCGCAGAAATCGGCGAGTGAGCTAGAAAGCGTAATTATCCCGTCGAGGCGACGCGGCCCCAACAGCTCGTACACCCGGTTGTGAGCCGCGCAACCTGGATCTGGGTGCGCTATTTTTCGCCCATAGACGAACATCAAGTTGATGTCCAGGGCTCGGCACTGATCCTCGAAGACCACACGAAACTCCGCCTCGTACCCTCCCGAGAAAAGGTCCATGTAGTCGACAAGGACTGCAATGGTCTTCCGCGCAGTGGTCTTCGTGCTCATGCTAGGGCACCGCCGCCGAAGTTGCCACGACTTCGATCAACGATAGGAATCACAATATCGTAAGGCGCCTACCCGTGAGTACGGGCAAGCTCCGAGATTCTTGAGCCGGGCATTTCCGCAGGTTGAGTGCCGAACAACCACATGCCAGCCGCGCGGGGCTGAGGTAGGGGCGAGGAAATCTATAGCAACTGTTCCTTGACAGTGTGCGGGGGGTAAGGAATACTCGCCAACGTTCGTCATGACCTTTTCGGCAGCTCGATATCCGGCACTCTCCCATCGAAATATGGGCGTATGCATGATTTCGAAGCTTTGGGCAATCGCCTAACCGGAAAGGGATTTGAGGGAAATTCAGCCCTTCCGGGATCTCCGGAGGGGTTTTTTGCTTTTCGGGGGTTCGCGGAGGCACTGACACATCCGAGTGTTCAAGATGCCGCCCCAAGCCATTGCCGTTGATAATCTGTGTAAGCACTACCGCGTGCGTCACTCGACAGCTCGAGGTCTGTTCGGACGCATTCGAGAATACCTTGCCAACCAGTCACGGCTGATTGCAGCGGTAGACAAGGTTTCATTTCGGATCGAGCGCGGCGAGCGGGTGGCCTTCATTGGCCCGAACGGTGCTGGGAAATCCACGACGCTCAAAATACTATCGGGGATCCTCAGCCCGGACTCGGGTCGTGCACAGGTGTTAGGGCTCGATCCGATACGCGATCGCGGCCAGCTGGGATATCTCATTGGCGCGCTGTTTGGGCAACGCTCGCAGCTACATTACGAGCTACCCGCGCGCGACAGCCTCGAACTGCTCGGAGCCATCTACGAACTCGATCCGAGCATCCTGCGACTCAGAATCGACGAGCTGAGCGAACTTCTCGGGTTGTTCGACCTGCTCGACCGCCCAGTGCGCCAACTGTCGCTCGGGGAGCGCATGCGCTGCGAGCTTGCCGCAAGCCTCTTGCATCGTCCAAAGGTTCTGTATCTGGATGAGCCCACGATTGGCCTCGACGTCGCCGCCAAGAAGGTCATGCACGAAACCCTGCTCCGCGAATTGGCGGAATACGATGGCACCCTGATCCTAACCTCGCACGACACGTCCGACATCGAGCAGCTCTGCGATCGCGTTCTGGTGATGAACCACGGAGCGTTGGTAATGGACGGACCGATTGGAGAGCTGCGCAGGAACTATCTGCGCAAGAAGCGAGTCACTCTGTTCTCGGATCGGGAACTGCTGCGACCGAACCTCCCAGGAGTCACCGAGCTGAAGCGTTCTCCCGGTGAGACTGTCTTTGAGGTTGATCTCGACGTAATCCCGATTGCTGCCGTCGTTCAGGCCGCACTCGGTTCATCGCATTTACGCGATGTGAGCGTCGAGGACCCACCGCTAGAAGAAGTGATTCGCGCATTGTACGCACGGGTGGAGACGAAAGCCGCATGACCTCGGCGTTAGGGCGAAAGTACTGGTCACACGTTCGTTTTGCGGCCAATCGAACGTGGAGCGAGCGCTCGGAACTGTTCGGGCGAATGGCTCTACTGCCGCTTTTCCTCGGGGTGCTGGGCGCGCTGTGGAAGGCAGTCGCGGACGGGAGAATGCCACTTCCCGTCTCGGGTTCGCAGATGATTTGGTATCTGGCGATGACCCAGTGGGTTCTATTTTGCGTACCGCATCCCGAGTTCGAGCTGGAGCAGCAGATCCGGCGGGGGGATATTACCTACCAGCTGATGCGACCGGTGTCCCTCGTCGGGACCATCTATGCCGAGGGTTTGGGAACGTTGCTGGTCCAAGCACCTGCCTTTGCGCTCGGTTCGTTCGGATCAGCGCTCCTGTTCGCGGGTGTCTTCCCCTGGCGGCTTGGCGAGGTTTGGCTCGCGGTACCGCTTGGTCTGCTCGGTGCGCTGGTTCTGTTCTCGTTCCAAGTCGCGATAGGGATCAGTGCGTTCTGGTTCCGTAACATAGCGCCGCTAGGATGGATCTGGAGCAAGCTCACCTTCGTGCTTGGGGGCTTGATGCTGCCTTTACCGGTCTATCCCCGGTGGTTGGAGCGGTTCGCTTTGGACACTCCTTTTGCTCAGTGTCTCTACGGACCCGCCAGTATCCTGTTCACCTCGCATGCAAGTGGATTGGCCCTGTTCGAACAGCAGATCACGTGGCTAGCTATTGGGATTGCCGTTTGCTGGGCACTCGCGCGCAGTGCCCAGCAGAGCTTGACGATTGACGGAGGTTAGCCGATGTCCAGTCATCTTACTCGTCGCCTCTGCACGGTCGCACCATGCGTCTTGCACAAGGTTCGCTCGTGCCTGCTTCGAGCGGACGCGTTAAGAGACAGAGAAGGTTCTTGGGGAGTTCGCGATGGATCTACTTGAATATCGGGCCGTTTGTCTTTTTTTGGGCAAGCAGCTACGTGTGAGCCTGCGCTCAGCCGTGGCGCAACGAGGTGCGTTCATCATTGAGCTCTTGTTCATGGCGCTGAACAATCTCATCTTCTTCACCTTCTGGTGGGCGCTCTTCCAGAAAGTGCCGAACGTGCGGGGATACCAGCTCCAAGACGTTGCCCTGCTGTTTGGTATCGTGGCAGTCAGCTATGGTTTGCACGTGGTCTTTGCAGGCGGAGCATCGGAGTTGGGCCGCCTGATTGTGGACGGCGAGCTCGACGTCTATCTGATGCACCCCAAACCAACTCTGCTCGCGGTGTTAGGCTCTCGATCGCGTGCTTCTGGGCTTGGGGATGCAGTCTCAGGCTTGCTGCTCATTCTGGCGTTCGGGCGTGTCCCCCTGAGTCACTTGGGGCTGCTCCTGCCCGCAGTACTGGTGAGTGCTCTCATTCTCACGGCAACCGTCACCTGTTTCTGGAGCATCGCGTTCTACCTTGGGGAAGCGCGCGCATTGGTCCGACTTGCGTTCGAGATATTGCTCAACTTCTCGCTCTATCCAAAGGGGCTCTTCGGCGGACTGATCAAGGGTCTTATGTTCACCGCGGTTCCGGCGGCCTATATCGGACACATGCCAACGGAATTGGTGCGCTCACCGAGTCTGTCTTCCGCGGCGATACTCGTCGCCGTTGCGATCGCGTATTCGGTCGGAGCCTGTTGCTTGTTTCGTCATGGGTTGCAGCGTTACAGCTCCGGCAGCCGATTCACCCTGCACGGTGAGCGATGATGACGTCCTCGCATGCCGTAGGCTTCAGCGGTCGGAATTGAGATGATCCGCATGAGCGGGGCTGCAGTTCTACACCGCGGTAGCATCATGAATCGCATGAGCGTGGGTGCAGTCTACACCGCGGCACTACGTCATCGTGAGTCGACGAACGAGGATGCGACTGTTCGTCATGTCCAATTCCTTGCAGGATGAGTATGGAAGAGCGTATGCCGCAGTGCAGACGTACCTGTCAGCGAAGCCCGTGTACGATTTTTTGGACGCGAGCGAGAACTTGGGCGTGAATTTCCGCCAAGGTGGGCCTGGAATGACGTCAGCGGACTGGTCCGCCATTCTCGATTTTGCGGACCAGTACTTGTTGGGAAAGGGCGGCACGCGAAGGTTCGATGTGCTGCCACCCGCAAACCAGACGCCGTAGTTCGCAGAGCGCTGCTCGGCGCGAGAGAGTCTGCCCACGAATTTGTTGCCGGTTCTGGCCTGATGTCCAGCGTATCCTAGATTCACACCTAGGAACCGCGCGTTCACGCGCTGGTTGGGATTGGTTCGTCAAGCTCCTAGAAAACCCCCGCTAAGGCTCGCGGGCACATCCTGGAACGACAGTTGCTGGGGGCGGGCGTATGCGTGCAATCCTCATCGCTACACTCCTCACATCGGTGCTGCTAACGGCTTGCGCAGGCACGTACTGTCAAAGCGGAGCCAAAGGGACTCAGTGTATTCCTGCGGACTACGCGCAAAATCCACCAGGCAGAGGCGGTCCCAAAACAGACGGGGAACGCTAAAACCCGCCGACCGCAGCAGCATGCGCACTAGAGTGCAGCGCGCGGTGCAACGTGAACGCGTGTTGTGGCAATGCTCACACTTGAGCCAAGAACCATGCTTTGACATGGTTGCCACGCTCGGAGACCGCTGCTCTGGACTCGAAGTCAATCGTAGTTGCGCCGGCGTTTCTTTTTGGTCAGTGCGGCGCAACTACGTCACTGCACGCTGCACGCGTCGCGGACTCCTCGGGGGACGACCGCACGCCTCAGCCCTTCGCGCTCGCGGGGGACGGAGTACACGCTACACGCTCGGCGCCGTCGCTCGCTACACGCTACACGCTCGGCGCCGTCGCTCGCTACACGCTCGGCGTGGTCGCACCGGAGTTGGCCATGCTCACCGCAAGATCGAGCAGTTTGCTCGAGTAGCCCCATTCATTGTCGTACCACGCGATCAACTTTACGAACGTCGGATCGAGTTGAATGCCGGCTTTGGCGTCGAAGATCGAGGTGCAGCTCTCACCGCGCAGGTCGG
>JBLNFG010000673.1:0-10210 GCA_050263495.1 Myxococcales bacterium
GAGCCGGATGGTGTAGCGGTGCGAGCAGTGCCTCCACTAGGTCCCGAGAGAACGCGAGAAGCCGGCGTCTCACGCGGCTTGCTGCGCCTTGCCCAGGGTCCGGTTCGAGCCGCACCTGCACGTCTGGGTGCAGCAGATCGCCACCGGGGAGGAGCTTACCGACTAATTGATCGCTGAACCACAGACGCCCCTGTACGTCGATTCGGATCTCCTCGTGCTGCGCGTCGACCAAACGATCGGTGAATCTGGCTTGCTCACCCACTGGGTCTGGCGGCGTACCTGTAGCTTGGCTGAGGAGATGGGCAAACGGATTTCCACGTCCAGCGCGAAGACCACGATTGGCGAGGGCAGGGCGTGCCCCCACCTGTCTTTGCCGCCTTTCCACGAAACGGGTCACCAAGCGTTCGTGAAGCGCATCGCTGAGCCGGTCTTCGATGTCGCGCGAGCGTTCTGCAAGCGAGAATCCGGGCTCAATCCAAGCCGTATGTTGCGACACGTAGTTCCAGGTTCGAATATCCGCAATGCGCCCCATCAGCGCCTCGATGTCACCGTCAACCCGATCGATGCGTCGGAGTTGTTGGTTGATCCAATTGGAGTCAAGGCGGTGAGCGGGCCCGGTCAGCTGCAGGTAAATTTCGCTCAACAGGCTGACGTGCAACTCGAAGAGCAGCTGCGGATAGTCCGGTATTTGGCACACTTCCCAGAGCAGAGTAACGAGCTCGGGCGTGTTTGCACGGGCACGGACTTCTGGTTTGGCGGACAATGCGAGCAGTGCTTGGTGGTCCTCCGCTGGTTCTATTGGGCGCAACTCGCGCCGACCTGGACTCTGCCGCAGGGATTCAATCAGAGACTCGATGCCGTCATAATCGAGCGTGCTATTGCGCCAGAAGAGCTGGGTCTCGGCTGGGAACTCGTGACGCTCGAGCGCACGAACTACCGCTTTGGGGAAGGTCTGCCTCGGCGCCAAGACACCGAAGGTTCCATCGTCGAGGTAGCGTCCAGCGCGACCGGCGATTTGGGCCAACTCCGCCAACTCTAGGGCACGTGACTCACGGCCGTCGAATTTGTTGACGTCAGCAAAAGCAACGTGGCTCACGTCGAGGTTGAGTCCCATTCCGATCGCATCCGTTGCCACGAGGTAATCGACCTCTCCAGACTGATACAAGGCCACCTGGGCGTTACGAGTTCTGGGTGAGAGTGCACCGAGCACCAGGGCGGCTCCACCGTGTTTGACTCGAATTCGTTCCGCGAGTTCGTAGACCCTGGATGCCGAGAATGCGACGACGGCAGTGCGTTTTGGCAGGCTTCCGAGGCTCGCGGGAAGCCGGCCTCGCAGTTGTGACAAGCGAGGATGACGGCTGATGCGAGCCGTCGGCACCAGTCTTTCTACCAAATAACGCACCGTGTCAGAGCCCAGAAACCATGTCTCACTCACTCCCCTGGCATGCAGCAGCCGGTCAGTGAATACGTGGCCACGCTCACGGTGCGTGCCGAGTTGCACCTCGTCGACAGCCAAGAAGTCTACCTCCCGGTCCATCGGCATCGCCTCCACTGTGCAGATAAAGTAGCGCGGATGCGCTGGGATGCGCTTCTCCTCTCCCGTGATCAGAGCGACGTGCCGCTCACCGATGCGCGCCGTGACCCGATCGTAGACCTCTCGAGCTAGGAGTCGCAGCGGCAGGCCGATCATGCCCGTCTGGTGCTCCAGCATTCGTTCGATCGCGCGATGCGTCTTCCCGGTATTCGTAGGACCGAGCACCGCAGTAATGCCCTGGTTGCTTCGATCCGGCTCGAACATAGGCCCAGCCTAGCGCTGCCAAATGGGAAAGGCGAGCTGTGCGACCGCTACGTCGGCACGGGGGGTTGCCCCAACTCAGAGCTTGCTTGCGCGCTGTGCATCTCGAATCAGTTCCCCTGGTTTGCCGCTTTCGAATGCACCCTGCGTGCGGGAAGCTTCATTCGGGAACCGCCTTCAGCGCGGCCGGGAACCGGAATGCGGTAGGAGGCGCCGGCTACCAATTGGTACGTCTTCATGGAATTGGCTTCCCGGATCGCCTGCATTGTTGTCGAGTAGCGCGCCGCGAGCTTGGCTAGTGTGTCGCCGCTGCGAGCGACATGAGTGACGAGTCGCTGGGGTGGCGCAACCATCTTACGTTCGACCATTAACGGCATTAGAAGCCGACCAGTCTCCTGTGCGATCGGATTAAAGAAGCGCAAATGCAGGTGCGTGGCATGTCCCGCCGCGTGCCGCACGATGGGGGGCCTGCCTTGACGAGAATGAAAGAGTCCATCCACCCATTCCCTGGACTCGCCGTTCTCGAGAGCGAAGCGTTCAACAAGCCGGCTCAGGCCCTGATCGAGAAGAATCATCTCAATGTCTGTTTCGAGCACCAACGTTCGGATGAGCCACCAGGTCCGGTCCAGATCCAGATTGTCGTCCGAGGCACGCTGGTACCACTGACTGGATCCATTCGAATAGTAGAACCCCACGTCGACGTCGCGCCCCGACTGGTGACTCACATGCGGACGCAATGGACCGCCGTTACGCGCACTCAGGTGTCCGATTGACACCGGCGATGTTCCTGTGTAGCGCTCCGCGACGGCACGCAGCGCGCGACTAAGGTACTCGACAGTTTCGGGAGTAGCCCAAGCGTGAGCGGGATCGACGCGCTTCCAATGCGAGTCCTCCGGGAGTTGTACGGCATTGAGGAGCCGCCCCGCGTTAGGTCGCCCTAGCGAAGCCGCGCCGAGGGATCCCGGATCCGACTTCAGTCGACTCTCGAGTTCGGCTTTGGTGAGGGACTCGAGAGGGTGGGGCCCTGCCGGCTGTGCTTGCCGCCCATCAGAGGACTCGTCCTCATCGCCGATCGCTGCTGTCTCGTCGTCGTAATCCTGCCGCTCTGAATTGGCTTCTCTGGGCATTGCCGTCGCGACTCCCTCGTCGTCTGGGCCGAACGCTGATGCCTCGGGTATGGCTTCCGATCCGCGCAACGATGGCCGGGACGCGGACACGGGCACCACCGGCGGCGCTGGTTGACAAGCTGCCACTAGGCTGGCTAAGCACAACACCCATCGACCAAGCGACTGCGCGCTCACTCGGTGAGCTTCTCCGCGATTAGTTTTGCCAGACGCGCGCCGGCTTCCGGCTCGAGCTTCCCTGCGGGCCATTGAAGACTGAGGCCTTGCTGCGCACTTGGTCGCGGGATCACGTGAAAGTGGACGTGGTTCACCGCTTGATGGGCAGCAGCCCCGTTATTTTGGAGCACGTTGTAGGCTGAAGTGCCGGTTGCCTTCATCACAGCACGACAGATCCGCGGCAATACCCGACCAATCGCGGCAGCACTCTCCTCACTGAGTTGATCCAACGTGGTTGCCGGCTCTTTGGGAATCACGAGAGTGTGACCGTAGCTGAGCGGACCAATATCGAGGAAAGCAAAGACGTGTTCATCCTCATACACTCTGTGACTCGGGATCTCGCCTCGAATGATCTTGGTAAAGATCGTGTCTGCCATGGTGCCCCGAGAGTAGCCGCCCGATGCCGCCTAGTCACGCCGGTTTCGGCGCGGGGGTTAGCGCGACCGCACACGACCTACGGGATCCGCGGTAGGCTCGGCGAAAATGGGGCTCGCTCGGGACTTCGATGCCTCGTTGGCACGACTCAAGGCCTTGCTGCCGCGCACACAACTGAAGCAGTCGGCCAGACCCAGAAAGCCACAGCCTCGCGCAGCCGAAAGTTTGCGCTGTAACGCACGGTAGGTCCGTTGATCCCCGCTCGACTCAATCTCCGAAAGCGCCGTCTTCAACTCCTGGCAGCCTCGAGCCTTTTCAACCCGTAACGTGACGTGCAGCGCGGAAGAGAGCATTGACGCGGCTCGATCGGATTCGACGAGCGTCTTGGCTCGGCGCGCGTCGGTCCGTGGGAGACGGCCGCTAGAACCTGCGTCAGCAAGCGCATAGAGCAAGTCAAATCCAGCCGACCCAAGGTGATTCGCGGCAAGCTCCATCGCAGCAACGGTCGTTTGTGGCTCTAGCGCAGCATTGAAAATATCGCCCTGCAGCCGAGCATTCGTCGCGTAGCCGGGCTCCATTACGAGCGCCCGTTCGTAGGCAGCCACGCTCTCTGGCCATCGCTTGGCGCGCGCCCGTGCAGCGGCCAAGACCAACCACTCCGAGGTTCCCCGATCAGCATCGGAGCGCCGCTCGAGTTGCTCCAGAGCTGACGCGTCACCACTTCTAGCGCGCTCGATTAGGGCTTGTAGCTCTTTCGCCGCACGGTCCTCTTGTGGCGTCTCTGGCGCCGCTGAAAGTTGTGGGGGGGCTGCGGTCCGAGGTCCCGACGCACGCATCAGGCCAACGATGGTGGCAAGCACGAGTGCCAGCACGAGCGCGAGCAGCACGCCCCGCCGCGGTGCCCGAATCCACTCCAATATCAGCCATTTCCGCGTTCTCGACAGCCACCACGAGCGCGCGTTGTGCCAATATCGAATCAGGCCAGGCGCTGGTGCGGGAAGCGTCGATGCGCGCGCGAGATTCTCGTCCGTCCCACGCGCCCCCCGCAATACGGTCTCACCGTATCCGATCGCGTTCTTAGCCCTTGAAGGCTCGTCATTCTTGAGTCTGTGCTCTCGATCGGCAACGGCTGGTAGACGTGGAATCAATTCGTCCAAGCGCTGCACAACCAGCTCCGCGTTAGCTGGGCGCTCCGAAGGCTGTTTTGCCAGCAACTCCATCACCAGCTGCCGCAGCGCTGGAAAGACCTTGTCCGGCAGCGGTGGAGGCTGCTCCGTTATTTGGCGCGTCAGAACATTCACCAGTTGCTGATCTGAAAATGGGGTCTTTCCAGCCAGCATTTCATACAGGATGATGCCGAGTGCGTAGAGGTCACTACGGTCATCCACCGACTGTCCAAGCGCTTGCTCCGGGGACATGTAATCTGGCGTCCCAAACACCGTACCGAAGCGTGTGATGGCCGCTTCTTCAACTACCTCTTCCGTCCGCAACTTGGCCACACCGAAATCCAGAACCTTGATCCAATCCGCTTCAACACTGCTCTCGACAAGCATCACATTGTCAGGCTTGAGATCACGATGAACCACTCCGGCACCGTGAGCTGCGGCCAAAGCCGATGCGATTTGGCGCGCGATATGGGCGGCGCGAACCATGGGGAGGCACTTCTCTGTAGCTAACAACTGGCGCAGTGTTCCCCCTTGGACGTAGTCAAGAACAAGGTAGAACGCGCCATTCGGGAGCCGCCCGAAATCGATCGCGGTTGCCACGTTTGGGTGCTCGATGCGTCCCGCGGCAATCGCCTCACGCTCGAATCGCTTCACTGCCTCAGCGTGGTGGGTGAGCTCGCGGTGCAAAACCTTCAGTGCAAAGGCCTTGCGGATGTGGATATGCTCGGCGCGGTACACCGTACCCATGCCGCCTCTACCAACCAGCTCGATCAAACGGTAGCGCTCGCCTACAATCGCTCCGATCAAGGCCGCGGGATCTTCGGTGCTCCCAAATTCGTCTAGCAAGTCCGCGTTCCGAGTCGCTCCGGGAGCGGTCGAGTCCCTCGCGGGCGCGGCAGCGGGTGCTTGTGTGGGATCTGAAGCCTCGTTTGGCACTCGAAGCCCAGAGTAGTCGGAGACGGTCCCGACGTTAGGTCCGAATATCAAACCAACCAGCCGCTCAGTTGTCTTCTACCCGTGAAATCCCTTTAGATACGGGTACTGAACCGCAGTCAAAGCCCAACCACGCAGTGCTTGGGGAAGACGGCTCGTTGACCATTCCTCTGGGAAATTGCGCAAGAGCCATGTTGCGCGAGAAGTCCGTACGCTATCGTCTCGCCGTGAGCACACCGCAAGGGTCCGTGGCAGATGGGCTATTCCAGGCCCTGGCAGTCTTCAAGAAGAGTTGGCCAGGTGGGGGGTTCAGTTGGGATTCTCGACTGAACTGCGTTGCGTCAAGCTTCAGTACTCAACTGGAAGCCGAAGCCCGTGCCGCCGTGGCGAAGTCATTCAAACTTCAGTGGACGTCTCGTACGCTTCGATCAGCGCCCGAGGTGATCCAGGAGGTTGCCGATCAGGTGGGTGGGTTGCGTCAAGACCAGCTCTTAGTCGCGATGGATCCAAACGAAACGCTGATCGCCTACGGCCTGTGGTGGCCTTGGGGCGACGACGTAACGATCTCATTTCGCGTGGGGCTCGGCGGCATGTCTAGCGTGCGTTACGAGGACGGTTTCCGCGATTTATTTGGCGCGACGCTCTGACCCCACGGTTGTGCTCGCCAGTGTATGGTCGGTTGATTCGCTCAGCGTGGACCAGGCAGTCAGCGCCGACCCCGATCAAGTCCGCGCGCTTTGCCATGATTAGGGCTTCTCGCACGAGTGCTGCTTGGGTCTCGTCGTAGTACAGAGCCAAGGCCTTTTGTAGGCGTCGTGCGCGCGGACTGCGCTCCACATAGACCGGCTTGTCATTGAGCGGATCAAGCCCCGTGTAGTACATGGACGTGGCAACAGTCATGGGCGTCGGGATGAATTCCTGCACCTGTCTGGGCCGAATCCCCGCTCGTTTTAGGTACACGGCGAGCTCAACCGCGTCCGAAAGGCTAGTTCCCGGATGGCCCACCACGAAGTAGGGAACCACGTATTGCTCTCGCCGCGCTCGCTGGCTCTGACGCTGGAACTGGGCAACGAAGCGTTCATAGCTCTCGACCTCTGGCTTGCGCATCGCGCGTAAGGTGTTTGACGCAACGTGTTCGGGAGCAACGGAGAGCTGTCCACCGACGTGGTACGACGCGAGTTCTTCGATAAACGGGGCGCTCAGATTAGCCAAGTCATAACGGATGCCTGACGCTATGAAAACGTGGCGAATCCCGCGCGTGCGCCGGGCTTTACGCAATAGAGCAACGTACCCGTCCTGGTTGACGTCGAGGTGCGGACAGGGGCGGGGGTAGAGACACGAACCTCGGCGACATTTATGCTGAAACTCTGCTGCGCGGCAACCAGTCCGATACATGTTCGCTGTGGGGCCGCCAAGATCGCTAATCGTGCCGTGAAAGCCTTCACTTTGCGCGATAGTCTGTAGTTCCCTTAGAATACTCGCTTCCGAACGATTCTGCACAATTCGCCCAGCGTGTTCGGAGATGCTGCAGAAGCTGCATCCGCCGTAACAGCCGCGCAAGGCCACGACAGAGTCCCGGACCGTTTCGAACGCGGGAATCCGCTGACTCGCGTAACGAGGGTGAGGCTGGCGTTGGAAGGGAAGCGCGTAAACGGCGTCATACTCACCCGAGGAGAGCGGCTTGGATGGCGGATTCAAATACACGGCCTCGTTGCCGTGTGGCTGAATCATCGGACGGGCGTTGAAGGGATTCATCTCCCGTTCGAACAGGCGTGTCATCCTGGAGAATGCCTTAGGATCGGCGCAGGCCTCCTCGTAACTTGGAAGCGCCACAATCCCACTGTCACTGATCTTTTCCGCCCGCTGTTCCTTGAGCAAAGGTTCCCAGAGCTCACGTCGCGATAAGACGTAAGCGGTTCCCCTAAGACTCTTCAGACTGGCGATGTCAGCACCGGACCGCAAGTGTTCCGCCACCGATACGATCGTGGACTCACCCATTCCAAAAACCAAAAGTTCCGCTTTGGAGTCGAGTACGACGGATCTTCGAACGGAGTCGGACCAGAAATCGTAATGGGCAATCCGCCGCAGCGACGCCTCAATCCCGCCAAGCACGATGGGAATGCCAGGGAACGCCTGACGACACAGCTGAGCGTAGACAATCGTCGCGCGGTTCGGGCGTTGCCCTGGCTCACCAGCGGGTGAGTACGCGTCCAGCGAGCGCGTTTTTTTCTGCGCCGTCAGCTTATTCAGCATCGAATCGAGATTGCCCGCCGTGACACCCACGAACAGGCGAGGCGCACCCATCGCTGTGATGTCATCGATACGATCCCAGCGAGGCTGGGCTACAATGCCGACTCGTAAACCGAGCGAATGCAGACAGCGTGCGATCACCGCCACACCGAAGGCCGGGTGATCCACGTAGGCATCACCGCTAACCAAGAGAACATCCAATGCGTCCCAGCCAAAACTGCGCATCTCGCTGCGGTCCATCGGGAGAAAGCGCGGTTCACGGGGCATTGCCTGACGGGGTTTGATTTGATGGATCATGGAGGCCAAGGGGCCCAAACTTGGGCTTGCCTGGAGTCGTTGGTACTGCCTTTAGCTACATTATGCCTGGTTGGGGGCAGATTCGGGAAATCGGGCCGCATTTCCGATCTTTTCACGCGTCGATTGCCCTGCAGCAGTCGATTGAGCCCCAAGTTGTCGATCTGTCGTGAGACGAGTGACTCGGTGTAGCGAGAACCCATCCAGGCAAGGGTGCCACCGAGCTGCGTCAGGCCTCGGACAATGCTTTCGGTCAACGGCACTAGTCTGATACGCTAGTGAGCTCACGAAGCCGGGTAAGTGATTATGCCGACAATTCCGCCAATCCCGCCGCGCGCATCGATTAGCCGTCGTCCTCAGGTTTCTCTCCGACCCGAAGAACTCATGGTCGAGCTTGAGCAATTCTTGGAGCATCCAGATGCCGCGCTTGAGTCCCTGGTGGCTGCTCTAGCGCGAGGCAATCCCCAACCGGACTTGTGGAACGCGCTTCACCTGGCGGCCCAGCGCGATCAGCGCGAACCGGACCTCGCGTTTGCCTACGAGCAAGTGACGCACGAGCGGCGCGTTCGTGCGTTGAATCACGAAGCACAGGTCGAGCTCTTCGAGCACGCGGCTAGTTTTTTTGGCGAGATCTTTCACGACCTGGACACCGCGATTGGCCACGCGGAAAAGGTCGTGGGGTTGGCGCCCGAACGACTCGAAAATATCGAGCGTCTCGAGACGTGGCTGAACGGGCAAGCGCGATGGGCGCGACTCGGTCGTTTGCACGTGACCCTGGCCAAAACAGAACAACAGCCAGTTGCCAGACGCAATCGACTCGAGCAAGCGCTCGAATGCGCTCGAAGTGAGCAGAGCGATGCAACGACGGCAATCGATGTACTCGAACAGATTCTCCTACTTGATCCCGCACTGAGCGAAGCATCGGACGCGTTGGAAGACCGCCTCATTGCGGCAGGCCGGTTTCGCGATGCCGCAAAACGGATCGAGGCGCGGCTCGCGCACGGTGAGCTTTCTGGTGAGCAGTCCATCGCGTTGCGCGAACGTCTGCTCGACATCTACACCAACGAGTTGCCTGAGCCACCAAAGGCGATGGCCCAGGTCGAGGCAATTCTGCCGCTTCAACCGGCGCACGATCGCGCTCTCTCGGCAGCAGAGAGGCTTTGCGCCGTGTCGATGATGGCACCGCGCGCGCTTGCCGTGCTTTCCTCTGCGCATGAGCGTTTAGGCAATCTGGAGCGTGCTGCAGCACTGCTGACCCAAGAGCTCAAGGTCGCGCGCGGACCACGGCGCAATGAGGTTGCACGGCGCCTAGCAGTATTGCGCGAGGAAGTACTTCGAGACCCTGCGGGTGCGCTGGAGCTGCTGGGGCCGGTCGTGGTGGCGGAACCCGCGGACGAGGAAGCACGGCAACGATTTGTGCGACTAAGCCTCGCGCTCGATCGCGCCGTGGAGGCAGCAAGACAACTCGGGCGAGCCGTTCAGTCCGTACGAGACCCGAAGGTCCGAGTGCGGCTGAGCGTCGATCTAGGGCTATTGCAGCGCCAAACAGGTGAACTGAGGCGGGCTCGAACGGCCTTCGAAGAAGCGCTGCGCGCCAACACCGACGAACCCTGCACCTTGCGCGCAGCGCGCGAGCTTGCTGAGATCTACGCGCAGGCTGGCGAGTGGCGACCTTTGGCGGGTGCACTCGAGGTGGTGGCGCGCCTCGAGACCGAGCCTGCTCGACGACACTCCGCGGCTCGGCAGCTGATCGCGCTCTGGGAGCAGGAGCTCGGGGAACCCGATAAGGCAGTCGCCGCCTGGCGTGCCCTGGCGGACGCCGAAGAAGCCGACGAAATGTTAGTCCGCCTGCAAGCACACGCTGAGCAAACGGGCGACAAGGGAGAACTTGCCGAAGTTCTGCGGCTGCGCGCCGCGCGCGAAACCGATCCAGACACGCGCGCTGACCTCGACGTACAGGCAACCGAACTATTCACTCAAGTCTGTGAGACGCGAGCTGACGCGATTGCGGCTTGGCAATCGCTGGTGGAACGGCACGGCCCGCTTGCCGCCGCTCT
>JBLNFG010000674.1:0-4240 GCA_050263495.1 Myxococcales bacterium
CCGAGGGCGGAGCGCACCAGCAACGCAATTACGAAGCTCCAGACACCAAAACCTCTGAGGGCTAAAATAATGGCTACGAAGTTGAACGAGAGCGACTGCGTCGTCTCAACGATTGCGAGCCGGTCGAATGCGAGTTTGCGTTCCAATCGCAGCGCCGGAATGGACTGAAACGATGTGAGCAGCAGTGATATCACGGCCACGTGGAACACAAACCGCTCCGACGGTGGCACTTCATAATGACGGACCAAGAAAGGTGCCACGACGATAACGATCAGCACCACAGCCAAGACCAATAGCTGTTGGAACGTGAATACCGCTCGATAATCTCGCTCTTCTGGCTCCTTCTCTTGACGGACCAGACTTGCGCCCAGACCCACGTCGCCAAACGAGGTGAGAAAGGAAAGAAGGAACTGAATGATTCCGAAAAAACCGTATTCCCGGGGTGAGAGCTCTCGCGCTAAGACGATGTTGCCACCCAGGTTGAACAGCTGCACGACCACTTGCCGCACAGCTAGAGCCGCTGCACCTAAGACCGCGCTTCGGGCAATTTGCTGCGTAGAAGTTTTGGTCTCGACGTGATCGATCAATTGGCAGCTATTCCGGCTGAATCTGACGCGGACTCAACGCCACTTGTCGGAACTAGCACGGCCATGGGCATCCGTCACACCCAAGTCACGCGTGAGGCAACGGCCACGGGCACTGCGACGAGCGAACCAGGTGCGGCTCGGTCGGCGCTCAGGAAATGCCCGCCGCCTGGTTGTGATGAGTCCCTAACGTAGCCGACGCAAGATCCAATAGCCGCGAGGTGTCTCGATTGGTTCGGGGTACACCTTGCCCTTTTCTAGGGTGAACAGTTGGTATTCGATCGATCGTTCGAGGACGCCGCGGCCCACGTTGCCCGCGTCTGCAAGCGAACCGGGATCACCCTTTTTGACGGCATCAGCGAAGTCCCGTTCGGCATCGGCGATCAGTCGCGTAGCGAGAGCCAGGGCCTCAGCCTTGGTTCGAGCATTGCGCGGCGCGAGCTGCACGCCGTCGTAAGTGAAAAGAATCGCGCCGAATCCACAACTCTTGGGAGCCGTTGGAGGCAGGGCAGGGACCGGTCTTCCATCTGGAAGTACACCGTAATCTCGGAAGCCGTCGGCCGAGACCGGGGGCATCATCGCGGTGGGAGCCTCCGCGGACGCCGCAGGCTGTTCGATGCTAACGCTGGCTAGTGGAGCAGCAAGCCCCGGCTCCTGTTGGGAAGCGGCGGGAGCAGCCTCATGCTTACGGTGCCGATTGAGCGCCGAGAGTGAGAAAACGAGTCCCACAATGGCGGCGAGTGTGGCTAACGCGACGAGCCGGAGCTTTAGCATGGCCAGCGCCTAGCACGAAGTGATGCGAATGCCCCGCGTTGTGTGAGCCACCGCCCCAAAACCAGACCCGAGCCGCAGCTCAAGTGCCTCTGATCGGGCCACCGTTCAGCCAGGGAGCTGAGTGCAGACGGAGATGTTGCTGGCCGTTGGTATGAGCTCCGAAAGCCAGAGCCGCAGACGCCGAATTCCTGATAGAGGTGATAAGAGAGCATGTTCACGGTCGAGTGCCCAGAATGCAAAGGTAACTACCAGGTTGACGAGCGCCGCATTCCGGCGAGCGGGCTGCGGATGCGCTGCCCCAAATGCAGTGCAGGGTTCGTCGTACAAAAACCAGAAGCCTTGGGCACGCAAGCAGTGCCGCCGGCGACAGATTCCCCTGAAGATGTTGCCCTTCCAGCAACGAAGACGCTTGGCGAGCCTCGGAAACCGCCACGGCCCATCCCGGGGGCGTTTGGCGCGGCAGGCGACAACAAGCCAGCCTCAGCAATGGTAAAAAAGCCGGAGGTTGGCGCAAAGCTGCCGCCACCATCGTCGCACGCTCATCCCGTACCTACTCGAAGGGTTGCCGATACGCTCAAGGACCTTCGCAAGGTTGGCGGCGACGCGCCAGCGCCAACGGCCCCAGAGCCCCGCTCGGTGCAGAGCCCGCCTACGACCAAACCCGCCGGTAGTGCTGCGGCCAGAGGCCTCGCGCCGGGTTCCGCCGATGACGATCTCCCGCAGCTTGCGCTCGGCAAGGCCACTACACCGGGTCGAAGCAATATTCTGCCTCAACGCGCCATTCACGAAGAGGCCGATCTTCCCGATGTTCGGGACCTTGATAGCTACTTGCCAGCCGCGCTTGAGCCAAGTCGGGCATCAGCGCAGCTACCGGGCACATCTCGCCCGGGACCACGCGCACGCGCCGCGCCCGATGAGTTGGACCTTCCCCTGTTCGTGCCACAGAAGCGTGAGGCGCCGTCGCCGGAGGCCCGCACGGCCCCGCGTCAATCAGCCAGTCCGGAGCCGCTTGAGCTCGATCTACCCTCGCCACTCTCAGGCCGAGCGGATCTTCCCGCGCCAGGCCGTTCGTTCCCTCCCGCAGCCGAGTCCGGAGATCTCGAATTCGAGTTGCCGTCACCGCTTCACACCGAGCATCGAGGGCCGTCCTCGGACCTACCTGCGCCGCTTTCAATCGAGCTAGCGCTTCCGTCTGTGCAGGGACGAGCGGACACGACGAAGAAAACCATCCTCGGAACAGGGACAGCCGCACCACGCACGCCTGTCAAGACACTCGCTGGCGTGTCGCACTTGCCCGAAATCGACCTTGGCTTTGACTTCGAGGGGTCAGACACAGGGGATCGGCTTTCTGATTCGGGCTTGCCGCCAGCACTAAAGGGGCCAAGTCCCTCCCTGCCACCCGCGTTGGGCGGGGCGGGGATGAGGATGCAAACCGAGCGTCCACTAGAGTCGTTATCGAATGGATTGAGCTCGTCACTGTTGCCTGCGCCGGTTCCGGCACGTAGCGAGGTGACGCCACTGAAACCACAAACGGGCACCGGCAATGCCGTGGGCGGCACCGGGTACGGTGAGGTCCAACTGGAGCCGATGGAACAGGACCTCTCTGTGGACACGGAGGGTCAGGTTGGCCGTCGAAGTCTCACCGGGGAGAGTCTGGAATTCGGAGGCGTTCCGGAGCAACGTGAGGGTAGAGCTCCCAGCGAGGCCGTCGCGCCTCCGAGAATCGACGAGAGTTCGGTGGCGCGACCGCCCGTGGCACCCAGCGTGGCTCTTTCTCCAGCGGCAGAAGCGCCCACGAGTGTAAAAGCGAAATCAAGGCGCACGCGCGTTCTCGCCGGAATTGCGCTTGGGGTCGTCGCCATTGCCGGAGGGGCTCTCACGCTCCTGCCAGATATCGGTCCGTTTGGAGCACATTTCATTGCTGATCAGATTCACCGTAAGGATCACGAAGCGCTGCTTCGCCGGCACATCGAAGCCGGGCATAGTGTTCTCGCCAAAGACGACTTCTCTGGCGTGGCGAAAGCTTTGGCGTCCCTCGAGGCTGCGCAGCGGGAACACGAGCGCCTACGCGAGCTGCGTGCCTACTACGCTTTCTTCGTATACGCGGTCAGTCTGCGGCATGGCAGTCAGCCCCGGGAGCAAGCTAGAGCAAAGGTAGCACTGGACGAGTTGGGCGATCGGCGCGAGCTAAGATACGTAGGCATCGCGCGCGCGATGCGCGCCATGGTCGAAGGTAATCTGGCCAGGGCACGACAGACCATATCGGAACTGATTTCCGCCGACTCACGTAATTCGGATGCGGTGGTCGTGTCGGCGGAGATCTCGATGCTCGAACGACGCTATCCGGATGCTCTTCAGGCGTGGCAGCAAGTCGAACGGCTTGAGCAGAGTGCACGCTCCAGCTACGGCTTGGCTCGAGCACACCTCGCTCTTACGCAATACGATGCAGCCAAGAGGGATGCCGAGCTGACGATCGCGAGAAACCCTCGCCACGTCGGGGCTCGATTAACGCTAGCCCGCGTCACGCTGGAGACACAGCGCGATTTTGAGTTGGCGCAGAAGTACACACTCGAAGCGCTTTCTCAGCCTGACGAATTGAGCGTCGCTGAGTTTGTCGCGGCGAAGACGTTGAGTGGCGATTTGCACCTGCTCGGGTCACGAATATCGTTGGCGGAAGCCGCATACCAAGAGGCATTGGCCAAGGATCCTCGCTCATCGGCAGCGCTGCGCGGCCTCGGCGAGACATTGTACAGAGCGGGGCGCTATTCCGAATCCTTAGCGCGGTTCGAGGCAGGCCTTCAGGCAGACCCCGACGACGTAATGGTCGCGGTTGGCGTCGCAAAAGCACAACTGGCACTCGAGCGGGTTCGGGAGGCTGGCAC
>JBLNFG010000675.1:0-8954 GCA_050263495.1 Myxococcales bacterium
GAAACCCAGTCGAGCGCGTTTGTTCGGTGCGCCTCCCTCTGGGGAAGTTGGTGACCTGACTTTGCACGATACAGATCCGAGCGGCAAAGCCACTGGACCGACTTTTTACGGAAGGGGTTGCCGTGCGATACCTTGTCGACTGGCTCTGTACAGTAAGCTTGTCACGGGGAAATGTAGTGCACTGGCTTTGCTCGGAACCGTAACCGTCGGGAAAGTTATTCGACCGACTTCGCACAGTGGCGTTGCTCGCGTACAAGGCTGTCGACTGCCAATTTTCGTCAAAAACACCCCTTTGGAGACAAGTTGAACTTGTTTTTTGTGGTCGCTCCGACCATTTTCGGCGAGTGTGACTTGAAGAAATCGGTCGACCCGACCGAAATTGCGGAGTGTGAGTTGCGAATTTCGGTTGGAATGGTCCCCAAGGAACAGAGTGACACGTCGCATGCTGGTCGCGATCCACATGAGCATCCGAGATGAATTCAAACACGACTGGATTGGTGCATCGCGACGCACGACAACTGGCGCCATCGAGTGCTCTGTGCGTTACAGGTGCACGGTAGGAGTCGACGCGCGGCGAAGAATGAACTGCCGATCCGTCGTCGAACAGCGCCGGCACCGCTCCTGAGTGCGGTATCAAGCAACTCTCGCTTGTGTGGCTCATACATTCTCGTCGTCCACACACAGGACGCATTGCCGGAAAAGCAACAGAGCAACCAAGAACGGCTGGTTCGTCGAACTTGGGCGACTCACTGGCGAATGCTGCCCCAATGTTCGAGATCGGTCCGTCGTGACAACCCCCAATCGCAAGGGCCGCACTCGACGGAATCCTCACTTCCGGTTGGTGGGACAAGCGCTTGGACGACCTAGATGCTCGTGCGGCGTGGGTCCTGGCAACGCTCCTGCGACTCTATGCCGAAACGGGTAGGCCAACGTCCTTGAGATCACCTCTTGAATTCGCGTATCGAAGAAAGTAGCGGCGTGCGATGGCACGAGCAAGAGCGCCGTGTCTGCACCCTTGTTGGTGCCACCGACCGAGATGACGGGCACCCCGTAAGGGATGAGTCCGGAATCGAGTGCCATGACCGCAATCTCTACGGCGACCTTGGTGCCTTGACCAAACAACCGCCTCTTCTGGAAAGTCCCATTGCCGAAGAAGTGCATGAGTTATGCCAGACTCGATGCTGGTTCCCGGAACGCCCAGCAAGTAGCGATTGAAGCGCTTGGCTGCGGGATACGTCACACTGGCAAGCGTAATTCAAGTGTCTTGCTTCACACTTGCAGGCATCCGCGACGGATCGAAGGAACTCCTGTTGGCCACAGCGAACTTCGTGCGGTTTACCGTTTCGCGTCGTCGCCAGTCAGGGCTACCCATTGCCCGCAGCGCAACATGGTCGACTGCGAAGACAACGCCTGACAACAAGAGCGTTGGTTGTACGCGTGCCGAGCCGCGAGTGCCTACCTGGCAGCCGCCGCGGGTCGACGCCTCACGTCGGGCTTCATGCGCGGAGCCGTCTTGCAGCTAGAAACCGAGGAACTGCCGGACATACTGTTCACGTCGAACTACACCGACAGCTTCGCTCGATAGTCAGACCGGATGCGGCTCTCTTTTGTGGTTGGTTCGGCGCGGTTACTGCTGGGTTCGCTTCACCAATCGCAAGTTATCACGTATCTGCGGGTTTCGCGGCTGCCCGTCGGCTTGCTTGTCAATGTGATGGTCCTGCAAAATGGCCTACGGAGCTCACCCCTGGCCCCCAAAATCCTCTCGCTCTTCCTGCGCAATGCAAATGAGGGGATGCCTCAGGAACTTCGTTGCAGCTCGTCATTGCGATGTGTCCGCTCCCCCTTGTGTTCTCTCAGATAAATGGATCGCTCGGGGAGGACTCAGCTAACCATCGCGATGCACGTTCCTTGACGGCTGAGTCCGTTTGGGGTTGCGTACCGCCTAGACTCGATGTAAGAACAACGTCTGCTATATTGGAACAACCAGAAACGCGGCAACTTTCCCGACTTGAATGCGGCGAGCAGGGATTCTGCTCATCCAAGATTCAGCACCCCCCCTCGACGCCGCGCAGATCGGAAACATGGCGTATCTTGGCCGCTCCACAGGAGCGCTGCTGGGTGCCATTTGAACTGCCGATTTGGCTCGCCCGGTACGGGTTGCTCGGGACCATGAGTGGTCACCCATTCAGTTAGAAATTACACTTTGATATCAGAGTGACTGCCACTTACGAAAGCCAAATTTGCGATGCGGAAAGAGACATTTTCGATACACTCAATCCAGGCGGTGGTGCTGCTCATTACTGCCTGCTCCAAAGACGTTACCGATCCAAATGCAGCACTCGAAGCTGGAGTCGCGGGAGCAGCAGGCAAGCGTGGTGAGGCTGGAAGCGGGACGAATAGTTCGGCGGGCGCTGGCGCCCCTGTCGGCATTGGAGGCAGCGCTGGCGTCACGCTCGACGCCGGCTCTGGTGGTTGGTCACGCGCTGGCGCCGTGGGAACGACCGACGTAGCTGGCTCGCCGAACGCGTTTTCGGTGACGGGAACGGCGGGTTCCGGTACGGGCAAGTTTCGTGTCTTTGACGTCGTGACGACATTTCGCGAGCCCATGACGCAGCCCAACGACACGATTTTCACCGGGTCGTTCACCTTCGATACAACGAACCAAACCGTGACGGATCTGTCTGGCAGTTTGACGCAAGCCATGACCAAGGTTGACGGCAAATGGGGCGGCCCCATGACGGCGAACAGCCTCAAGCATCAGCTGTCATCGACGCCCGTGAACTTGGGTGGAGTTGACGGTTGGTTGGTAGCATCGTTTGCTCTCGAGACAGTTGACACCTTCACTGGCGGCGGATTTGTGCCAGGTGGTACGCAGTACTTCGGTCTGCAAGAACAGCTGCCTAATAACCGTAACGCCTACGTAATCATTTTCGTCAATCGATCAAACCCGACTGCTGCGCCTGATCAGTCGCAACTCGACAAGTTGGCGTACGCCGATTGCACAGAGGGTGGCCTGATGGGTTCGACATGCATGACAGGAACCACCGTCGCCGGTTACGGCCGCAGCGGCACGATGGGAGGGTACCCGTTCTCCCAGGTCGTAACCGAGCGGTAGTCGAATTCGTGCGGAGTTCGAGTGATGCCGCATCCTTCGAGAAGGAATCGTCGCGCTGAAGATTTGGCTGAATGCTCCAGTGCCACGATCGAGTTGCGTGAGTGGCAAGCAACTGAAATGCGCGACAGAGTCCCGACTCGGCGTTCGCGAGTAGCGCGGCACGTAGCCGGAACTAAGAAGGCTCATGCTGAATCGACGACTGGACACGTCGGTCTACTCGGGAAGTCGCGAAGCATCTCGCTGTGTGTGGTTCTATCGATCCTAAGTCACGGAGCTATACTTGCAGCAATCGTCCCGCCGAGTAATCAACCCTATCAAGTACCGCGTTTACGCCAAGAGATCGACGTGCAAGTGATGTTGCTGCAGTCTGGCGCGCTGAACCCGGCGGACGCGGTGAACCCACGACCCTTGACGCGGACCGCGGGCAGCCGCAAGTCCGCCGTGCCAGTGAGTCACCCGAAAGCGCTAGATGTCCAGCCGAATCGTGACGCGAGTTTCAACGGTCCGACTGTTTCGAAGGACGATGCATCACTCCCGTCACGCGAGAGCATTGCCGCGCCTGCTCCAGGAATGTCGAGTGCCGCAAGTGTACCGATAGAGGCCACGCCGACTGGTCAGATCACGCCGACTGGTGAGGCTAAGCCACGCGCAGCAACGCCAATTGCTGTCAGCGGCGCACCAACTACAGCGGACTCGGCGGCGCGAAGCGTGCCGGTGCAATCTGCTCGTGACATCGCGGAAACGCGTCGAGCGAGCGAGGTTGCGCGAGCCCACTACGCGTCGTTGTTGCGTGCAGCCATCGAGCGGAGTAAGCAGTATCCGGAGTTGGCACGGCGGCGTGGAGTGGAAGGTACCGTCGTCGTGAGTTTCCGTGTATCGCGGAATGGGCATGTATCGGGACTCATCGTAGCCCATTCCTCAGGGCACGAACTGCTGGATCGCGCAGCACTCGCGGCTATCAGTTTGGCCGGCGCTTTTCCGTCAGTGCCATTCGAGGTAGACGGCCAGTACGTGTCGGTCGAGGTACCGCTGGTCTTTCGATTAGCCAAGCAAGTGCACTAGAGGTGTCTTGTTTGCCGAGCCTGCGGTGCTCCACTTGGCGCCGACAGCATTGGCGTTTAAAGCAAACGGATCCGATGATTGCCTTGAACGACGAAGTACGCCGCCGCTTGCGTGTGTTGCCATACCAATCGCTGTCAGGCTTGGACGAAGCCTACCTCGTTGTAGACGGCCGCCATGGCGCTGACTACCAGCGAGTCATTCGCAATTGCTTCCGCAAGTTAGTCCGGAGCTGCTGTTCGAGCCAGGCGTTGGCGCGCCTTCCGCGAGTGACCGACGGACTACCGCACGTAGTCCTGCGGCCGCTCCCCGAACTTGTTCGCACACACTGGGCAACAGAAGTAGTAGGTTTTACCCTGGTACTTTACGTTAGGCGTGGCAGCCGTCACGACGATTCGATGGTCCCGATGGACCGCGCAGGTCGTTGTGTCCCCAACTACTGCGTCACCAGGGGCCTTGACGGCAGCAGCCGGTATAGCTGCGGCAGTGTCGCTATGTGCAAGCGTTGTTGCCTCACTATGCTGACAACCGCTGAGCGTAAGCGCAAACGCAACGATACTCACAAATACAACCTTGCTCGTCATCTGACTCCTTCCAGCCAAGTCCAACGTTGTCCGCTTCACGGACACGTCAATCGAATCACTCTTCTGGGTGGTAAGAACGTAGATTCCGCGTACCACGCAGCTCAGAATGGTAAAAGCACGTCCCATGCCGCAACGGATGATGGGCACTTCCCTTGGTATCAAATCGCATACTCCATTAGTACTTCCTCCTCCGAAAAGAACTCGCGGTATACGGCTACGCGAGCTGCGGCAAACGCAGCGCTATTGCGCTGGCGTGGCCTCGGGAGGTCGAACTGGAAGCTGCGCTTGATGGTGCCAGGGCGCGGCGACAAGATGATGACCTTGTCACCCAGGAAAACAGCCTCGTCTATATCGTGAGTCACCAGGACCAATGTTGTGCGTTCGGTCTGCCAGATACGAAGGATTTCCTGCTGCAGCTGGATGCGCGTCAACGCATCGAGGGCACCGAATGGTTCGTCGAGCAGAAGGATTCTTGGCCGGTTCACCAAGGCGCGAGCAATTGACGTACGTTGGGCCATTCCGCCGGAGAGTTGACTTGGGTAGGCTTGCTCGAAGCCCTGCAGCCCCACGAGATCGATATGTGATTGGACCAGTGCGCGACTCTCGGGGCTGTCCCCTTCCGCTAGAGCGAATGCTATGTTCTCCCAAACGGTAAGCCAGAGTAACAAACGATGGTCCTGAAAGATGACTCCTCGATCGAGGCCTGGACCCGCGACGGGACGATTGCCGACCAGCACACTGCCAGTGAACCCGCTTTCTAGTCCGGCAATGATGCGCAGGAGTGTGCTCTTACCACAACCACTTCCACCAACGATGCTCACAATTTCTTCTGGCGCGATCTCGAGATCGATGTTGTGGAGGGCAACGACTTCGCCGGATTTCTGCTGATAACTTTTGGACAGTCTGCGAATGCTCACGTGTTCGCGCTGAATAGCTGCGCTGGCGACGCTCATCCCCCCTCCTCTCCATGGTAGGTGCGCTTCCACCGATTCAGGCGGGCTTCGAGGTGTTTCAAACCAACATCCATGAGTTTTCCGATGACACCAATCGAGATCATGCCGGCGATGACAACATCGGGGCGACTCAATTCCCGACCGTCAACAATGATGTAGCCGACACCGCTTTCCGCCGCGATGAGCTCCGCTGCCACGACACAGACCCACGCATTACCCAGGCCAACCCTCAATCCTGTCATGATGGCGGGTAGTGCACCCGGTACCACGACTTTTCTGATGAACTTACTCCTCGTAACGGAAAGCACTCGCGCGAGTTCAACGAATCGGTCGTCAGTCTGGCGAATTCCTTCGATTGTACTAACAACGATTGGAAATAGAGCTCCAAGAAATATGATGTATATCTTGGACGCCTCACCAATTCCAAACCACAAGATGGCCAACGGAATCCAAGCAATGGGCGGAATTGGTCGAAGCAGTTGAATTGTGACGTCTAGCAACCGGGTCACGGTGGCGCTGATCCCCATGAGGACGCCAACCGAAAGCCCAAGAGCTCCCGCGATGGCAAACCCCTCGAGCACTCGCGATAAACTGGCCGCAACGTGAACGAAAAGCTGTCCACTTAGGAGCAACGCGACCAACGTCAGTCCTATGCGTGATGGTGGCGGCATGGCCAGCGTACGAATGAACCCGGCTCGATAAGCAACTTCCCAAACGGCCACCACCGCCATGGGCACGATCCAATGTTGAGCAAACTGGGGAACTCGCAGACGATGCGGCCTTTTGGTCTCGGCACTTACGTCAACCAGCATCAACCCAGTAGCACCGTCAGTTGCCATTGGGCTGTGCTGTCGCTTGGGTTAGGCGGTCCAAGTGGGTGAACCCGTTCAATCGTCGCGCTTCGTCGAGCTCACGCCCGCGCGACTGATCCAGTTCTTCGATAGGCTCGATGACCCATACGGCCCCGAGATCCACGTCGCCGTATTGCTCACGAACCGCGACGTAGTGCTGCTGATAGAAAGGGCCGCTCACGTGCGCCTTGATAGGGACCCCGCGGATCTGGATAGAAACGCCGTCGGAACCACGGAGCAAGATGCTGACGCTCCGTGCGTACCAGATACTGTGAACTAGATTCTTCGTTGTCTGCGAGCGCTCATTCAGTTCCAATACGAGGAGGCTGCCATCGGGATCCACGGATAGCCAGTCCTCGGTAATGCTGTGCGGCACACCGTCTGCACTCACTGTAGCGAGTGCTTTCGATGCAAATGGATCCTCAATGAGTCGTCTTGCGGTATCACTCAGTTGGATGGTCATGATTTGTCTTGCGCTAAGCTGCTACGCGTCGCTGATAGAAATAGTCGTTGATCTCCCGGTAGAGCTCCTTGAGTCGACCTGGAGGAATTTCGCAGATTCCTTCGTAGGCTTCGGTGAAGTGGATCGCCGTATGCTGCAAGTTCGATGGTAGGACCCTTCCGTCGCGCACGAGTTCGTCATAGAGCGCCGAACCGGGAAGCGGGCTATAGATGCTCCAAGTCCAGCGGTCCAGTTCGAGCTCCTTCGCTAACTCGAATGTCCTCAGCACGTCGTCTTCGGTCTCGCCGGGGATCCCGATCATGAAGAAGCCGAAAACTTTGACGTGCTTCTTGGCCAACGCCACCTGTGTCCGGATGCGCGCTGGAGTGATCCCCTTGTGTAACTTGGCTAGGATTCGTTCGGAACCTGCTTCAATCCCGAGGTCAAGTTGCGTGAGGCCAGCACGCACCAATAACTCCAGCTCCGGTTCGCGAATGAGGTCGACTCGTGTGAGCGCCTGGAAGGTAACATTTACCTTGCGGCTAACCATCTGCTCGCTGAATCGCTCAACCCATTGGCGGTTGATGTTGAAGATGCTGTCCTTGAACCAAACACCCTCGATACCAAAGCGGTCCCGAAGATCGATGATCTGGTCTACGACGCGATCGGGCGAGCGTGGGCGCCACTTTCGCCCCATTGTTTGGTGCACTGCACAGAAGGTGCAACGGTAGGGGCACCCGCGCGAGATCAACATCGAGATACCGCGCATGTTGCGCAAGTGCGCGTTGTGCTCGATATAGCGCTCGATTGGAAATGCATCGTAGTCTGCAAGGGGCAAGTCGTCCATGTCCGCGATCGGCCGGGCCTTGGGACGTACATGGATGGCACCGTTCTCGCGACGGCTCAAACCATCAACCCAATCAAGGTCACCATCGGTTTCGATTGCCAACGCTAGCTCCGCCAGGGCAACTTCACCTTCACCTCGAATGACGAAATCTACCGCAGGGTTGGCCAGGACGCTTTCTGGATCGAGCGTTGGGTGAACGCCACCCAAGACGATCTTCGTGGAACTGACGCTTGCTCGCACAATCTCGGCTACCCGAAGCGCTTCGGGCAAGGTGGGGGTCATTGCGGTGATGCCGACGAGGTCCGGCTGGAGTTCCCTGATGCGGCGTTCGAGCTCTGCGCTGTCCATCAATTCTCCCTGCATGTCGAGCAGGGTCACGTCGTCGCCGGCAGCCTTCAGCGCTGAGCTAAGGTACGCAAGGCCCAACGGTGGTTCGAAGGGGGCCACGTAGAGGTTACCGCCCTTGATCCAGTCGAGATACGCATCGAAGCGATTCTTATACTCGTTTCCGTCGTAGAAGGCTGGATTGATGAGAACGATGCGTAACGCCATGATGCAAACCTCAATTGCTGGATTGGGTACTTGCCCGTGCAGAACCCGCCGGTCTACCTAATGCCTGCTCGCAATAGGTAACGTGAGTCAGTGAAGCTATCGATATTCACCCTTTCCTTACTCAGACCGTTCGTGCGCAGAAACTCCTCAGTGGCTTTCAATTCGGCAATATGCTCCGAGCGCACTACTGGATCGTAGTTGAAGATTGGAAAGAGCCTCTCCACTTGGTCCGGGTCCAGCCTGACTTCGGGCGCGATTAGCGCGGCCGCCTCTTTGGGATTGGCTTTGATGTATTCAGCGCCACGCTGATAGGCGTTGAGCAGTTTCTCCACGAGATCCGCGTTCTTTTGTGCGAATTCATCGACTGCGAAGATGACTAGAGCGCCCTGTTTGATCCCCGTTCCGTCGACGATGCGGCGAGCACCATTGACCTCAATCCGACTGAGAAAGGGTTCCCAGGTTGCGGCTGCCGCAATGTGGCCGCTCGCGAATGCCGTCACTAGGTCGGCCGGTGGTAGATGGATCAGCGAGATGTCCTCCGATTTCAAGCC
>JBLNFG010000676.1:0-6085 GCA_050263495.1 Myxococcales bacterium
AATTTGACCTGTGACCGTCGCAAGTTCGCTTTGGTCTCGTAAACTAGCTCCAGTCCAATCTTTCGAGCGGCCAACTCGGGCAACAGATCGGTAAAGTAGTCCATCGCAATGATGTTGTCGACGGAAGCAATCTTACTTGCACCATAACGCTGCGCGAGCTCGGTTATCTCGGCCAGCGCACGGGCTTGCGACTTGGCGCGAAACTCCATGGTTTCGCCGTTCAGTCCACAGAATGTGCAGTGTGATTTCTTGCCCCACCAGCATCCTCGCGCCGTTTCAACCAACAGTTCAGGTGGATCGTTGAGCCCCAGAAGCGAAGCCCTCTGCGAGACATAGTCGTCGTAGTTTGGATAGGGTAGCGCATCCATGTCCTTGACCGGCTCGCCGTTGATTTTCGGGAGCTGACTCGCGCCGTTTCGCCTGCGCAGAACGCCGGGGAGTTCTTCCACTTCCGCTCCGTCCACAACCTGGCGCGCTAGTCGAGGGAAGGAGTAGTCTGCCTCGCCCGAACACACGAAGTCGATGACAGGAAACAGTCGGTGTAAAGCCTGCCCCATTTCGGATTCGCAGTTGGCGCCCCCGAACACAGTGACCGCTTGAGGCCACCGCTGCTTGATCCTCGTGGCAAGCGCAATGGACGCGAGAGTTTGATGAAACGTGGTAGTAAAGCCCACCAAAGCGTACTCGCCCCAGTCGATGGTATGCATGCACGAGTCCAGGAATTGAGTCGCATGCTCGATGAGCAATTGAACCCACGACGACAAAACCTCCACTCGTTCTGCCAAAGCCATCCCGCGTGTTGCTGCACTCGCGGAGGAAGGGACCAAGATTTCTGAGGCATATGCCTCTGGCGTCGGAATGCGCTCGCCAAAGAGACCCTTTGCGAAAACATACTCGGCAAGCAGCGTGTCGTTCACGTTACAGATGCGCTCGTATCGTTCAATCCCAACACGATTGGCAAGCGCCAGATTCAAGTAATGCAGGTCACAGGGAACGCCTTCCCGCTCAAGCTCAGCCTTGAGAAGACTGATCCCGATAGCTGGTCGGGTCGTCGTGCCGAAGGGCATGCTGACCAAAGCGACTCTTTTCATGGTTGAACCTCCTCGATGTTTTGCCCTCTTCCTGCGTCTTCGACTGCCCCGCATAATGCTGCAGGTGTGCGTCCAATGCCGAAAGACAATCGGCGAACAACGCCGTTGCGGTTACCGCCTCCGGAGCACTTAGGTTGGCTGCGTTCACAAAGTGAGCCCCGATCGCCCCTGACGGGACCTGCTGTCGTGCCAAAAACGCGCCACCCTCTAGCAAAGTGGTAGAAGGCGGCAGCCCGGAGTCTGCTCGGTCCAACAAAGCTGCCATGAGTACCGGAAGGTTATAGTCTCTGGCAGCCTGAATGATGAGTGCATCGCTCAACACGAGCGAGAGCTCCTCTTGCCCAATCGTCGGAATATTGGCAATGGCAGATGCCCAGGGTGCTCCTGCGCGACCGCATGCTCCTGCATAGGTCGCGATCCGTCGGACCGTTCGCGCATGCAGACTCGCGGCTGTGGGCGGTTCCGGGGACGGCAACGGCCTGCTATTGGTTGGTGCGTCGAGGTTAACTTCACCTTTGCGCGCCGCACAGAACGCCTTGGCTCGAGCGATTGCGTTCCGATATTCGTCGAGCATCCGTAGATTGAGACACGACGCGTCGCAGCGCTCGAACTCGGCTGCTTGGTGTTCCCCAAGGCCCAGCAACACTTGCGCTAGGATCCCGCCGACGTATGTCGAGTGATAGATATGCTTGAAGACGTAGGCGCTCGCTTCGTCACCTGAAAGGGAGTGAAAGTGCTTGGGCTCGAACGCAAGCGAAGGCAGAAAGCCCAATTCATCCCAGACCTGTGTCAGCATCGTATAGGCAATCTTTGCGTACGCAGACCAAGGAGCTCTGATCAGAACGGCAGAGATGAGTAGCTCACCTAGCAGGTCTAGGTTTCCGCCCAAAATATTCCAAGCTAGACACGCGTCGACCATAGCCGTCAGTCGACTTCGACTGATCGTGGCCGGAAGCGGACGGCGTCCGAAATCAGTGAGGTACATGATGGCGTGTGTCACGGCATACGCATCCGTCTCGGCCATGTAGATGGGGTGAGCTAGCGAGCTGAGGATAGAAAACGGAAGTAGATCATCGAAGTGTGGTTCAGTGTCCGGATTCAACACGCCCCGCAGCCAACCGAGATCCATGGTCCGATAGGGAAGTCGTTCGAGCGCGTCGACCTGTCCTGTCGTCAGTGCCCTCCTTAACAATTGGTCGAAGTCATCGTCGATATTTCCGACCCGCGACAACGCAACGTGCGCGATGCCAAGAGACGCAGCGGTGTGCGGAAACCGCAGCAGCAAGACGCGATTGCGCTCACTTCGAGCGAATGGCTGCAGCACCGAGGCAAGCAAGATGGACTCCCTCCTAATCACTGGCTGATCTACTCGGGAAGCGAGCAGCGCCAGCAGCGCAGTCTCAACCACGATCTTATCTGCTTGAGTGACGAACCCAATCGTATCGTCTCCCCAAAACGGCGAGTGCCGTTCCAGATTGTCAATACCGCCGCGCGCGAATCGGAGCACTCCCTCCAGGCGGGCTTCGAGGTCTGCGTGACTCGCCTGCGGCGATAATTCCTCCAGCGTGATCCTTGCCTGTAACATCGACCACCATTCCTTTGTGTAATTGAGAGCTGTGACACACGATTCGATTCGAAGTGAGTAGAAGTGCCGACAAGTCTCCTGCCCTCCCTGCCGAGACAACGAGGCCAGGAGACTCAATCGAGTGACCCTAATCAGCGCTCCAGACACTTCCGAGTGCCTGCCCATGATTGTATCAGCCGTTTTCGCGTGTTTAGCGCCGCATACTCCACTCGCCTCGATGCAACGAGGTTAAGTCTCCGCTCGCTCAATCAACGCTCGACCACCCTCCACAACTCGGCGAGGCGGAATCATAGACACTAAACGCGATCAGCCGTTCGCTGCGCTGCTCGTGAGATACCGCGACACAGTCTCAGCGTTGACCTATCCGCCGCCCTTTGACATCTGCTCTACGGTAGCTCGCAGTGACTGTAACTCGTTCCTGACTTCGGCAATGTCCAGATCGGCGGTGGCTCCCGTGATCAAGCCGTATTCGTTGCAGCAAAGAACGTGAATAGCTACTTCGTCGCCAATATGCTTCATCGCTGTGGCGGCGGGTTGCATCAGACTCTTCAACGAAGCATCGAGATTCAAGACCTTAGCATCCGAGATCGCGTTGGTCATTTCGATCACTTCCGAGTGCTTTAGCGTTCGCTTCATGGAACCCTCCTGTTAGTAGTAGGATAGAGAACTACACACTTAAGGATGAACAACCCCTCTAGAACGCGCTGACCAAGCAAACGGGCATGTGTCGCCCGCGCGGAACCCTAATCTTAGTGAACAAGCCGCTCATTGCAAGAGAGCTCGTTCGAAATTGTTTGCATCGCCGATCTCACTCTTCAACTGTAATCAGGTTCGCACGGGTATGCCTACCCCCAGAGCACGAGGCAGGACTGCCGAGCGTGCAAGGAAGCTATTTGGGCACCGTGCTGTGCACGGCGATGGGCGGAGCCAACACGTTTGAGCGCGCGGTCCCCAAGAGGGGGATTGGTGGACGCATGCGGTACGCAATCTACAATTCTTGGCGCGCGGCATGCATCGGGTGCTCGTACTGCCGATGCCAAACCGTTCGGCGTCCTCGAATGCCCTGACTGGGAGGTGCGGCCCTTTAGCAATAGACTGCGGACCATCTCTGCGCGTGGCGCGTGAGCTTGGGTTCCTCTGGACGAGCTTCTTCGTGCGTTCGGTGGTCGTGGAGCTCGGGGCAGCTCCGCCGACGAATGCCCTAGGGAGAGCCTCCCCTATCTGCTCGTAAGGGGCGTGGACGAGATTGCCCTCAGGAAGGAGTGCTTTCACGTCCGATAGCGCTGGAAGGGGCGGTGCTTTTCCGGTATTGAGCGGGATCCATCAAACCAAGGTGAGCCGCTTCTGAACTCATCCGAGCTGTTCTTGACCCCCGTACGACACAATGCCCTTAAGCAGACGGACACCATGACTACGCCCCACCCATGTCACCCAAATCTTCGCTAATCTCTTAGGAACAATATGTCTCGGGAGACTTCGAGCTTCGCCCTGCCGTCGGCGTCGCGGCGTGGCTTGCCGTACCTTACACACGTCCATAGCTTTCGTGCGATCGCCATCATTGCCGTGGTGGCTACTCACGTTATTGACCACACGGACTGGTCGCACGTCCCCCCGCTGCGGAGGAGCGTGGCCACGTGCGTGTTCCAGAACGGCAGCGTTCTGTTCGTGTTCATTGCTGGATTGTTGTTTCAGTACCTCTCAGCTGGATTCAGCTTCCGTAAGTACCTTTCGAGCAAGCTTCGCTTCGTGATCGTACCGTACCTGCTGGCCTCTACGCCAACACTCCTGCATCAATACGTTCGACGCTTCGGCATCTTCGGACCCAACGTGTACCACGGGAATTTGGCGGAAACGTTGGTGAGGGCCCTCGTTCGCGCTTCTCATCTTCCGCGCCCGTTTTGGTTCATTCCCATGATCGCGCTGTTCTATCTGTTGGCTCCCGCGTTTCTGTGGTTGGACCGTCGGGCGCGGCTATATCTCTTGGTCATTCCAGCGTCGTTGGTCATTGCTGGGTTTGCGCATCGACCGTTGGCGTTGGCCAAGCCACTCCATGCTTTTGTATACTTTCTGCCATCGTACCTCGCCGGTATGGCCGCAGGTCGCTACCAAACGGTCATGAACCTTTGGTTTGTCCGTCCTTGGCTTCGCTGGACGCTAACGGTGATCAGCCTGGGATTCATCTTGCTCGAGACAGTGCTTTTGCAGCGGAGCGGCGCACTGTGGTCCGAGGAGATGTTCCAGCGACCGTTGACGTTCGACGTCAATCAGATTTCCAAGTTGGTGCTGACGTTGGCTCTGCTAGCCTGGCTTGCGACCGCACCGAAGCTCTTGCACCGAAACCTATTCCTGCTCGGAGAAGTGAGCTTTGGCGTGTTCTTCGTTCACGAGTACGTTTTGCTCGTCATGGACCGTTTGTTGGGCGACACGGTCGCGGGCACGATTCCGTTGCTGCTGGTCGGCACGGCAGTGACAACCGCCGTGTCCGTCGCGTTCGTCTGGACGATCAAGCGCATTACGGGCAAACGCAGCCGGTATCTCGTAGGCTGCTAGTCGAGCCGTCCTACCGTTATGTTGGGCTCGGTAACGTGCAGGTTGCCACTCATTCCTCGTGCTACGCGGCATCTTGACTTCTCGGCTTGCCAAAGAAGGGCATGATCAACCGCGTTACCCTTGGAGCGCCCCAGCATCAGCGGAAACTTCAATCGCCGCGCACCGCCAGGGCTGCCGCCTGCGGTCCGACCCTGCACGCTCGCTTTCGATGGTCCGACCCTGCACACTCGCTTTCGATGGGTCCGAACCGGTAGCTCACTTTTCGATGGGTCCGAACCGGTACTCTCGCTTTCGATGACAATCGCGGGCAGCAGTCGACAATTCGAAGTAGCAATGCCCGCCTCCGTTATGCTTCGTCTGCGAGAAGCCTTCCATTTGCCCCTTTCTGCAGCCGCGGCAGCCCGTTCGCGGCCACCGCATCCATCTTTGGCAGAGACGGCCGCCGCGGCTCGGCGATCCTTGCCTGCAGGAAGCACGTTGGCAGCTTCTGCGACGGCACTTTCCCTCCTGGCCCCAAGCACGTCCCTGGCAGACAACCCCATTGTGCAAACGCTCTACACGGCGGATCCTGCTCCGCTCGTGTACGACGGGCGAGTCTACGTCTACACGAGTCACGACGAAGATAAGCTAGTCAACGACTTCTTCACCATGAACGACTGGCGCCTCTATTCGTCGAAGGACATGGTGAACTGGACCGATCACGGTTCCCCGCTCGGCTTCAAGAGTTTCCGTTGGTCGAACGGTGACGCATGGGCAGGACAAGTCATTCAACGTAACGGCAAGTTTTACTATTACGTCCCAATCAACCAAAACGGCGGCAAAGTGATCGGGGTAGCCGTTGCCGATACCCCCCTCGGCC
>JBLNFG010000677.1:0-4948 GCA_050263495.1 Myxococcales bacterium
GCTCGCCTCATTGCAGCGAGGCGAGGACGCGCCGGTTGCAGCGGTCATGGATGTGGTGCGCCACTCCTATCCCGAGGTGTTCAGGACCATTTCGCTGGTTCTAGCTAAAGGTCAGGAGTCGGTATCGATTGAGCCAGGCGATGTCGTTGTGGTGCGACCTGACACTTGCGTCATGCATCGCGACCACCTACTCCGCCGTCGGGTGTTCCGTCGCGAAGAAGAAAACCGTGATCACGACGCGCGCACGGACAGGCCTGGAGAGCCGAACGAGGCTCTCGAAATCTGGAAAGATATCGATTGTCCGAAGAACGGAATTGCGAGTATCGAATGGGATAGGGCGCGTTACGGAGTAGAGCCGAGCGCCGAAGAGCGTTCGGGGCGTGTCCTGATCTCCACGTTCGAGGCGCTCGGGACTGCCAGCAAAGAGGTGCCGCTGCGGCAAATCACCGACGGAATTCAGCGGGAATTCGTCGAGCTATTCGCGACCCGCAGCCTAGTGCCCGTCATCAATGCGTTCTTTGGCGTTCGTTCTTTCATGCTCGATGTCGACATGTTGCTTCTGACGCGGGCTGATTTGCACGGTACGGATCGTCTGCAGGATCTGGTGCGCAACCCGGTGAACATGGACTCCGAGCACATGCTGCATCGCTATCCCGAGAAGCACGCCGAGACTTTTCAGTTCTTTCGTCGAATGCGCGACGTAGCATTCGCCTCGCCGGAGCGGCGTTCGGAGGCGACACTCGCAGACCTCCCACGGTCGCAGACGCTCGATATTTTGACCGCGATCGCCGTTCCGCAGATTCACGGAACAATAAGCAATCTGCTTCGAATGCAGTTTGCGTTCGTTCAACCTCATTCGGTGATTGGTGCGCCCCTGCTCAACGCTGGCGCATCACTGCAACCGGCGTGGGACGTAAGCCTGCAACTCCGACTACTCGACGCGGCTTCACGTCAGCCGTCTTCAGTCGCCGTCCTGTGAGGACGACGCGGCTTCACGTCAGCCGTCTTCAGTCGCCGTCCTGTGAGGACGACGCGGCATCGTGCGTGACCGCGGGAATCGCGTGCCTCGTCTTCAGTCGCCGCGCGATGAACGACGCTTCTTGGTGGGGCCATTCGTAGTGGGCGCCTTGGTCGCACTCCGTTGCTTCGCGGTGGAGCGAGACGCGCGACGTGACGGTTTTTTCGAAGGGACGACGCGTGGCGACGCCTTCTGCTCCCCTGAGGGGGCTGCGCGTCGCGACGCCTTCTTGCGGGCGGCGCCTTTTGCGCTTCGCTGTGCACCGGGATCGGAGCCAAGCTCAAGACTGAGCAAAGCCTGGGCTACCATGCCCAAACACTCGAGCGTGTACCCGGGCGAGTCTACCTTTGGCAATTTGGCGACCCTTGTGCAGAACTCGCTGGCGCTACGGCTTTGGTTGTCCGCCAGAGACTCAGGGATATCGACGCGCAAATCGATCTCGAGTCCGAGAATCGTTAACATCCATTCGAATGGACCGAAATCCGGCACGTTCGAGAGAATTCGCTTGAGCGGCTGCCCTGGCTTAAATTCGCCAAGAGCCGCCTTGAGCAAGATCAGGGCTTTTTCGTAATCTGGTGAGGGCGATCGCGTCATAGGGTTCACGCGTTGCGTTCAACAATCGCGGTGGGCCATCGTAGCTCCCCTCGGGTTGAACTCGCAAGCGCTCAAGAGGATGTCTTTCCCGAACCCACGCGGCCAGAGCGGCCTAGTTCAAGATACCTTTCGCCTAAAGCTGCTCGAGCCGCCGTCGTATCCGCGGATCTTCCAGTGTGTCCACTGCCAGCGTCGCACCTGAGGCCTTGAGCTCATCGAGTCCAATCCCACCTGTTCCAACCGCAATACACTCGGCTCCAATAGCCGACGCCGCCTGGACATCGCGACGGGTATCTCCAATCACCAGCACCTTGCAGTGGCCCAGGTCCGCGTTTAGCTTGGTTGCGCCGCGTTGTGACCCGATCCGTAAGATTTGGTCCCGCTCCGCATGGTCACAGCCGAATCCTCCGAAATCAAAGTGGCGGTCGAGGTCAACGGCGCGCAGCTTCGCGTACGCACCGGCGCGCACATTACCCGTCCCTAACCCGATCGCACACCGCGGTAGGCATGCCCGGATCCAGTCGAGTAAAGGGACCACGCCGGGAAATACTAGCGTCGGATCTCCACTGAGCAGTTCTTGCTCGAGGAGCATCACATAGCGGTCGATGATTCGGGCCGCTTGCTCCGGATCGTGGTCCATTCCTAAAGCCGCAAAGGCCGCGTAAAGGATCGCGGTGTCTGTCATCCCACGAAAATCGATCCCCTTAGTGGCACTCGAGACGCCCAGAACCTCTTCGAAGGCGCGGTTCAGCGCCCGACGGCCGGCGCCCCGCGAATGCAGCAAAGTGCCGTCGATATCGAACAGAAGAATCGTTGGCGCTGTCATACCGCCTTCCCCAGATCTGACCGCGTGCGTCCATTCATGTGGCGCTCCAATACTGACTCTCGCGCCCATCCAAAAGCCGAATCCGAAGCTGACATGCAGTCATCATGGGCTTATGTTTGGGGCGTCGCGGTTGGCGTGGCTGGTATCCGTGCTCTAGCGCGGCCGCATCCCGTCGCCAGTGGCGGTCCAAACGCGTCGCGGCCTTGTACGCGTAACGTGTTCTCCAAGAATGCTTGTTGTGCCTTGGGGTGGTCCAACTCTGCCTCTCAAGGGTTGGAGCCGGCCGGCGTACCTCGGCCCCTCTCGGTAAAAGGGATGGCGGTGCCGTCCGGACCCCGTCAGTACTGCGCCGACTAGACAAAAATCAACATGGACCTTGAGTCAAACCCTTACCTTCCAGGTTCTGCTGCCGTCACTGGAATCAGGGGCATCGGGACACCGAGAGCCGGACCGAGGGCGTCCCCGCGACAGCACAAGTTGAAGCGGGACGCCCGGTTTATCGCCGGAGATTGCCGTTGTCCGCGCGTACATGTTTTCGGTGTGCAAGACGTGGCGCGTCACTGGTGTGCGGGAGATTAGGACGTGTCTCCGCGGCGCGAGCGCGGCGGGCCGAGATGGCGCGCGCGGGTCGTCGGAGGTGTGTGCATCGGCGTGGTGGCCGAGAGCCGGAGCCAAGTGCGGGCCGCCGTGATGCCGACGTTGAGGATCGGCGTGCCGCCAAAGGGTGCGCAAACAAGTGCGGTGTTCTGAAAATAGTTCCGCGTGGCTACAATGCGCCCAGGGTTCCGGAAATCTGACTTTTTCACGCTCCAGCGGCTACTTAGTCTCGTCGCGTCCCACTCGGTCCCTCAAGGAAAGCCGCAGGAAATTTCCAGCAATGGTCATATTCCCCGGGGAATGATTCTGTCATTTCCGTATCGCTCCTTGGCAATTGACCGTGTGTGAATCAGACTCGGAACCGCCTCCCCGTTTCGCCTGGCAAACGTGCCGTGTCGATCAGACTCAACTCTGTTGAACTGGAAACGCGGGGACCGGCAACTCGCCCGTCATGAAGCATCGTGTAACTATCGTCGAAGTCGCGAAACAAGCTGGAGTTGCGGTAAGCACTGTTTCCAGAGTCTTGAACGGCGGCTACGCTAGTCCGGCTGTCAGAGCGAAGGTCCAGGAAGTCGTCAGGGAACTAGGCTTCGTTCCTTCCACGAGCGCACGCGGTCTGAAATTGGGGCGCACCGGCTTGGTCGGATTCGTCTCCTGGAACACCCACGGGGCTTGGGCATCTCAACTCCTCTGTGGCATCGAGGACGAGCTCGTCGGGAGGGCTGTCAGTGTCGTGCTCGGCAGCGTCGGCTTGCGGGGCACCTATGACGCTAGCGCTGTGCGCGCTTGGATTGGTGAGCACCGCGTCGACGGCCTCGTCTTGGCGCGCGCGCCAGTCGAGCATACTCCCATTATCGAGGAGCTACGCACGGCGGGACTACCCGCGGTAATCATCGCGTCTGACATTGATTTCGGATACGGCGTGCGCATGACGGTCGAGAATCGCATGGCCGGGCAAATGGCAGCGAGGCATTTGCTCGAGCTCGGACATCGGCGCATCGGGTTCCTTGGCGGGCCCAAAGAATCGGTCGATTCGCGTGATCGACTGCTCGGGATCGAGGAAGTGGTCCGCAGCGCCGGGCTCGAAATCGAAACGGACCACGCCGGTTTCGCCATGAGCTACAACCCCGAGTCTGCAATTGGCTATGCCAAACGTTGGCTCGGTTTGCCTCGTGAGGCGCGCCCGACAGCCGTCGTGTTGGGCAACGACGAAATGGCGATGCAGTTTGCGCGCGTGTTGCTCGATCGGGGCTGCCGCATTCCCGACGACTGCTCGATTGTGGGCTTCGACGGTGTCCCGGAGGCAGCGCGATTCTGGCCCGCACTCACGACGGTAGCCCAGCCGCTCCGCGATATGGGTTCAGCCGCGTGTCGTGTGCTGATGCAGATGATCGATGGCACAGACGACCACCTCACCGACGCACTGACGTTTAAGACCGAACTCATTGTTCGAGAGAGCACCGGACCCGTTCCGATGCGACAAGTCGCGTAGTTCGAATCCCGTCGCGTGCGCCGCTAGCGCCCTTTGTAGAGACGTGACCGGCGGTTTTCCTCGACTCGATCGTGCTCGCGCCGAGGAAAACCAATGCGCGATTCGTGAATGCCGGTCCCTCGGACCAACCGCTAGCAGTCGTCGCTGCGTCTCTTCAACGTTACGTGCTAGAAGCGCGCCGCATGGTCCAGGATCCCGAGCAAAGCGAGCCGCAAGAGACGCAAACCAACGGTTTGCCGCGGGCGTCTTGGGCGATCTGGATGCGCCGTGCGGTTCTCATCCTAGTGGCAATCGCCGTGGCCGCGACGCTCTGGAAGATTGGCCGCGGTTACGGAGACCACCAGATTGAACTGCACTGGTCGCCAGTGATAGCCGCCACACTGATTCTGGTCGCGACCAATCTCATGCAAGCGATGGCATG
>JBLNFG010000678.1:0-4268 GCA_050263495.1 Myxococcales bacterium
TCGCTGAGGACCGTCAACACGAGGAAATCCACGCGCAGGTGCACGTCTTTCTCGAGGCGGAATAGGGAGAATCCGTACTCGATCAGATTGTCCTTGTACCCAGCTGGTGCAAACTCGAAGACTCGGTCCACCGCCATGCAAGCGGAGTTGGAACCGTCCGTGAAACAGGCTCCGTCAAATCCAGCTTCGAACAGTTTGTCTCGTATGGTATCGAGATCACCGACGTCGCCGTGCGGTTTGATGAGCAGTAGCAGAATGTTCTCTGTGTCGTTGACTGCGACTACACAAACTCCGGCACCGCTGCTGGTCTCACCTTGTATCGAGCGGTAGGTGTCGTTGTTGCGCTGGATGCAGTCCCGCCACTCAGCTGCTGAGCTTGGAATGGTTGTCTTCTTCGGATTAGTGGCATAGCGGTTGCCAATGCCGTACCTCAGCGGCTTCCCGGTAGTCGGGTTTCTCAGAATGAGTGGACCGAGACCGCCCATCCCGTCTCGGATTGTGCCAGGGGCGTTTCCCGGTCCGCATTCGTAACGCAGCGGAGCGGGCCCGATGCTGCCAAAGTAGAAGAAATTGGCGGGATTTTCTGCATCGGGTGCATCTGCCTCCGCAAGAACCCCGCCCTGATATACGTCACCGACCGAACCGACATCTTTGGAATCAATGACTCCGATGGCTGCGCGAGCGTAGAGACCTCTGGTCCCGGCGAAATAGTTCCCATTGGTCACCACGCGAAACCCTGCCGGAAGAGCTGTCACGGCATTTGTGAAGCTCGTGTTTCCGACGCGACGCACAACGCGCAATTCGAACACCGAGCGATCTGCGACAGCGTATCGATAGCGACCATCAACGTAGAATCCAACGCCCTGAACCAGAGTGCCACGGATCCCTGTCACGTTGGCTTTCGAAATTGTCCTAAGGGCAAAGGTTGTCGCCACTGTCTACTTCTCCTCAGCATGCATGAATAGAGTTGGAAGCCCTTGGCGTCGTTGCTCGAGGTACGTGTGGTCTTCATCCGTCGTTAACGTTGATTCCAAGGTTTCGATAAGTTGAATGTGCCTATGGAAAGCAATGTTGAGCAACTCAGCGCGCAGGGCGGTTCCTTCCTCGCCGCTCTTTCCGTCGGCCACGGACCGCTTGGCGGCTTCTCGAGCGAGCTGGATGGAGTTTTCTACTTGAATCGAGAGGGAGTCGGCTCGCTCCGCTAGAGTCTTCGCGCGGAGGAGTTGGAAGCTGTACGCGGTCATCGGGGGGCCCGTCAGCACGACTTCACCGTCAAGACAGTCTGCTCCGGTGTTGACCGTTGCAAAGAAGAGTGAAGCCCCGTACTGGAAGTAGTGCTCATCTGCCACCAGGGCCTGACCGGCGATTCTAAGCGACACTACTTCGGAATCCGCTGATGGGAGTGAAATGAAGAGCACAAGGTTTGCGTCGTCGGGCGTCCCATCAATGTAGATTGGCGGCCGCACCGTAAGGGAAGAACCTTTGATCGCAACTCTTCCCTCGCATGGACTCAACCGCGCCCATCGGTCATACCAACTGCAGGCCATCGTATGGTGGTCTTCCGCATAGTGACGCTCCCTGTCGCCGTTTGCTAGCCTCTGCTTGGAATCGGGCCAGAACTGCGCGCGGCATCCCGACGCGCCCTCGTCCCACGCTGGGCAGGGCCAGATGGCCTTAATGTCAGCCGGCAGCTTTGCCCCGAGTCGATTCTTGGCAAAGAAGAAGATCATTGCTCTTCGGTTCGGCGCATTTGCCTCGCTGCGGTCTGTCTTGTCTTGTTGCTGGGCATAGGCATTCTCGTCCGCGCTAGAGAGAATGAGGACCGGGTTGTATTCACCACAGCCCTGAAAGGCTGCCTTTGCCTTGCCTTTCGGGTGCGCGTTGTCCACCGGATCGCCAAGGAACTGGTCTGGTCGCATCAGGGGCACGCTTGGTGACCCCGTGAGCAGATCAATATAGCGCTCATAGAGGCGCTTGCGCGTTACCGGCCCGGCTAAGCCATCGACGCTGAGCTCCTCGTCGCCCTGGAACTTGCGAATCGCGCTGTCCGTCAAGGCCTCGTAGGCTCCGTTGACTGTACCGGTGTAGTACCGACTGCCATCCTTGGCCGTAAGCGCCGCGAGCATCGCTTGGCTCGATGTTAGGCCCCACTTGTCGTAGTCCTTGGGGGCAAATAGCTCGAGCCAGATCTCCGCGTTGCGTGTCAATAGGCCGTACAGCGCACGTGCACGCCGGGCAGAAAGGTGTGCATTGTATTCTTCATTGCCCACCTGATCCGCGTGCCCAAAGATGGTTGCTACACGATCCTCGCGAATGAGCGATTTTAGGCTTAAGAGCTCGGCCGCAATCTGGGGCAGGATGACCGAACTGTCGAACTGAAAGTACGCGTGCTGGATCCGCCAACACGCTACAGGCTTCAGTATCGGCCGCAATGTGCCACCGCGCCAAGTCGTGTGCGTAGTTGGAGACACCGCACGTCGCGAGGTGTTGGACCACTCGTGGTCCACTGCAACACTCTCCTCTTTCGTGTTGGTTTCTGTCATCGCCCTTTGTACCTTGCATATCCCGGCCCTCAATGTCGAGCGTCTTGATGTCAGGTCTCAATCAGGTTCAAGGCGACCTCGCGCGCAGAGCTCTGACAGTGCGACTCAGATTTGCGTCGACTGTTGACTGCGAATTGGTGACGGTGGGTCCAACTGCGTCCAAGTACCGCAACCGACCCAGCAGTCAGCCGCGCCAAGCCGGGCCACTTCCCTGCATGTTCGTCACGGGCGCACGCCGGGAGGGAGGGCAAGCTTCGCAGTTTCGTCACCGCGCTTGGGTCCGATTTCGGGAATCGATCATGAGACGTTGAAAGACGTGGTTCAGCATGGGCGGTTCGTGGAGTTCGCAGGCCAGTCCATCACTGCGCCCCAAAAGGCTCTCGATGGTTAGCCGGCTCGCAACGCGAGCCACACCACCTCCGGCGTCCGCATTCACCCCACTCGTCGATTCCGCGCAGCAAACAACGACGGCGCTATCTCGGCGCCGTCACGTTCCTTGTGACTTAAATACAGCACGGCGCGCCGAACCTGATCGTACGCATTGACGAACAGTGTGTAGGCCTGCTGCCGAACTAGGCCTGCGGCGTCCCTGCTCGCTGAGCTTTGGGTACGCAGTCCAAGTGCGGTGATGAATTCGTTCACGGCGCGGTCGGCTTCGTCGAGCTCCGCTGGGGTGACGCAGGTATGGTCCTTGATCTGGTCCCAATGGCTTCGAAGGAGTGTGGAAAGGAGCAACAGATCGGAGGCCAGAGGCTTGTATCCAGTAGCCCCGCTCAGCTGCTCGAGTGATTCCGCGGACAGGCGACCACGCTGCACGAGCGCCATGGCGTCCGAAGCGAAGTGTTCCCGCAGTTGGGTCACCCGCTGCAATTGGGAGAAGAACTCCTGCGCGGACGGGACTGTGCCCGCAAACAGCGCTTCCGCGCGCAACCATGCGTGAAGGTAGACGTCGAGTTCGTCGAGATTCCGGATCTCGAACTCCTTGATCTTCACGAGCTGCGCACGAAGGGAGATGAGATTGGGCAACACACGTCGCACCGTTACCGCTGCGGCCACCGGATTGAGCGTGATCTGCCGTAGCTTGGCCGTATCCAGGCTTGCCAATCTGGGGCCGACACGTTCGAGCGCATCGACGAATCGACTACTTGCCGAGTACTCGGAGGGATCACTACTCGAGTCCATGCTGCTCATCCCGGTCGCGAGTCGAGTACTCGCTACAGATCCGTTGCGCAACCGCCTGCACGACCGGTTTAGCGTCAGCGCGAAGCATCAGCTCCAGCCCCGGCAGCAGAGAGATTCGCTGCCAAGTCTCAATCGTGTCCCCCCCGAGCTCGTGCGCCGGATCGTTACGCAACGACTTGTCGTCGAGCGGGTGCAAACCAGCCGATTCAAGGCTCAGCGCAGCTCTCGCCTGTTCCGTAATTGAGCCTGAGTCGATCAAATTTTCGAGCTCCGGCTCCGTTAGCTTGTCCAATCGTCGTTTTCTCTCAGTGAGCGTCGAGTCCCGATTAGCCTCGAGCTGACGAAGCCCCAGCAAGGTCAAGAGTTCACGCCGTGGATAACGTGTTGCGGTGCCACGGAATTGGAGCGGTCGCAGCAAATGCAGTCGAACGTAGTACTGCACCGTTGACACCGGGATCCCGGTGAGTTGCGCCAGCTCTGTTAGCAACCACCCTTCTTCGGGTGCCTGTGAAGTGGGTCGGACGCGTTTTGCGCGCTCGCGCG